>CAYTSJ010000148.1:0-5743 GCA_964440385.1 uncultured Pusillimonas sp.
ATCAGGGTTTTCAAGCGTATTGTCGACGAGTTGAAGGGAATGGTCGTCGTTGGCGGTACTTACGCCCGAGTTTTTGCTGTGGCGACGTGTCACCAGTGACAACGTGTGCAAGCTACCGACCACGCGGGTTTCCCAATCATCACCACCGCGTTCAATCGAACGCTTTAGCGCCTCGCAATCAATGAAAATGCGGGTGCTCATGGCATCTTGCATTTCTTTGAGTGACAGCGGCGATACCCGAAAGCCCTTGAGCGCAACCGCATCTACCAGATGCTCACTGTGTAACCGGTTGAGTGCCTCGCGCAGTGGCGAGAAACTGAGCTGGTAGCGGTTTTTCAGGAGCTCAAGGCGCAGGGCAGACCCCGGGGGCAAAGCCCCCGAGATAATGTCATGTTTGATGGCACGATAGGCCTGCTCGGCCAGCGTCACCGATTTACCGGTTTCTGCAGGCTCGAGCAGGGTCGGGTCAGTCAAGACATTCATGCGTCGACTTAACGGCCTTCGTTCAGGTCGTCTTCAGCCTCATCGTCGTCAAAGCTGACGGCGCTGTCAGGGCCAATGAACTGGGCGGCCTGTTGGGGCTTGCGGTTCACTTGCAGGTTGAAGACGTCAAAACGGTTGTAATGACCGGTGATGTCATGCATCTGGCGGGGCTGGATGCACTTGGACAGATCGCACTCGGCATACACGATGCCTTCTTTGTCGATCAGCGGCGTGCCTACAACACGGCCATCGGGCCCGATAACACCCGAGAACGCACTGTTCTCACGGCGCAGCAGCTTGTCGGCCTGCGGGTGAGTGTCAGTGAACAGGTTGATGATCTCGTCGGTGACCGTTGAGCATGACACGATGGTGAACACCTTGCCTTCGAACGAGTGTGCCATGGCACGCACCTTGATGGCTTCGGACATGTCGTAGTCGGGCGGTGCCACCGGCAGGGAAATATAGCTGGCAATGTGCAGCATTTCGCCTTGGGCCAACAAGCTGAAACGCGCCAGGGTGTTGGTGTTTTCACCGCAAGCCAGGCCACCGATCTTGCCGATCGGGGTGTCATAGACACGCAAAGAGCTGCCGTCACCGTTGGACCACGTGAGCTTTTCGGCCCAGGTGGGGACCAGTTTACGGTGGCGACCGACGATTTTGCCTTCAGGGCTGATGAAGACGAGCGTGTTGTAGATGGTGGAAACACCGTTCTTGCTACGCTCGTTACAGCCGATGACGACAAACGCGTTGTGCGCTTTGGCGGCCTGTGCAACCCGACGAATTTCCGGCCCGGGGATCTCGATGGCACTGCGGGCCAGTTTCTCGAACCAGGGGCTGCCTTCTACCGGAGACATGAACCAGCTCCAGTAGGGGTAGCATGAAATAAAGACTTCGGGGAAGGCGATCAATTGGGCGCCGTTGCCAGCCGCTTCTTTGATCAGTGCGCAAACCTTGTCGACAGTCGCGTTGGTATCCATGAAAACGGGCGACGCCTGTACGGCGGCGACCCGGGTTTTGGGCAGGTTCAGCATGGCTGTTACACCGCAACAACAGGGTTACGAATCGAGCCGATGCCTTCGATGTGGCATTCGACAACGTCACCGGGCCAGAGCCATTCTTGAGGTGTACGGCCTGCACCAACACCGGCGGGTGTGCCGGTGGCGATAATGTCGCCGGGTTCGAGGGTGATGCCCTGGCTGATGTCGGAAATCAGTTCGTCAACCTTGAACAGCATGTAAGCGGTGTTCGAGTTTTGCTTTTCGACGCCGTTAACGGTAAGCCACAGTTTCAGGTTTTGCGGGTCGGGGATTTCATCGGCAGTCACGATGCAAGGGCCGAACGGGGCGTAGGTATCTTGACCTTTAGAGTAGATCCATTGGCCTGAGCGGCGGTTATCGCGGGCGCTGATGTCGTTCATGATGCTGTAACCGAACACGTACTTCAGGGCATCTTTGCGCTCGACGCGTTTGGCACGTGTACCGATAATGGCCGCCAGTTCGCATTCCCAGTCCATTTGCTGGGTGATTTTTGCGTTGTGCTCGATAGCGTCGCCGTCAGCAATGACGGTGGTGGGAGGCTTCGAGAAAATAACCGGCTGTTTGGGCAGGTCGGGCGAGGTGTCGAGTGATTTTGCAGATTCGGCAACGTGCTCGGTGTAGTTCAGGCCGATACCGAAAATGTTCTTGCGAGGGCGGGGAATGGGGGCCAGCAACTTGACGTTTTGCGCAGGGATGGCCACGCCGACCGGCCATTCTTCACGGTAGGTATTCAGCAGTTCGGTGGTGGTTTTAACGGCTTCGGGGCCCAGATCGATGAAGTCGAGCATGTTGTCGGGCAAGTCAAGGCCGGCAGCATCGCCAAGCCATTGCAGGTCGACAACCAGGTTGCCATCCAGGGCGCCCAGGCGGGCTTCTTCGTTAACAAAACGGCGGTAAGTGACTAAACGCATGTAATTTCCTTTGGAACTGAATTAAAAAAGTAACCAGGCAGTGAACCCGGGTAGCGAACAAAAGGGGCGCCGGGCGATGGCCCGGACACCCCTTTAAATCGCGTGATCAAGCAAGAATCGGCTGGTGGCCATCGTTTTCTTTCAGGGCCTCTTCGCGGTACAGGCCCAGCGAATTCATGACCGGCAGGTCGTTGAAGCAGAACAGGCAGGCATCTTCGCTGGTGCTGGTGTTGACGTGCTCGTGGAACATCCAGGACGGAACGCAGAAAATATCGCGCTCTTCCCAGTCGAAGCGTTTGCCGTTAATAACGGAATAGCCTTTGCCTTTGGCGACCTGGTACATAAAGCTGCCGGTGTGACGGTGGGCTTTGGTGTGTTCGCCGGGGCGAAGCATCTGCATGCTGGCGCCAATCGTTTGCATGACGGGGCCACCGGTTTTGGGGTTGACGTAGTTCATCAACACGCCATCGAAGGGCGAACCGTCGGTGACCTTGGCGTAGCGTGACAAGGCTTCGTAGGTGGGCGCCCACTCGTATTTGAACAGGGGTGAATAACCGTGTGACCATTTGTCGTTCGCGGGCACCAGACCTGAATTGCCCCAGGTGTGGGTGCTGTCATTGACGGCGTAGGTGACGGCCTGTTGAAGATCAGGGTGAACGGCGTAGAAGTTGGCATCAAGCGCATTCATCAAGGGGATGTCAAGACCGTCTTGCCAGATGCAAGGCAAGCCGTCTTCTTCAACGCCATGCTCGTGCCAGGTGCCGTTAGGGGTCAGAACGAAGTCGTTTGCACCCAGCGTCATTTTGTGCCCGTCAACGATGGTGTAGGCGCCGCGGCCTTCCATGATGAAACGCAGTGCGCTGGCCGAGTGAGCGTGGGCCGAAGCCAGTTCGCCCGGGTGCATGACCTGCAGGCCCGAGTACAACCAGCCTACAGCGGCAGCCACGTCGCGGCGGCCCGGGTTGTCAAGGTAAATAACCCGACGGCCGGCTTTTTCAGGGGAGACCAGTGAAACCGATTTCAGGACATGTTCACGCAATTGCTTGAACTTCCAGATGACGGGCACTGACGGAGACTGGGGGAACCAGGGTTCAATCTTGTTGGCGACCGTCCAGAGGGCGGCGGTATTCATTTTTTCCAGTTCGTCGTAGTACGCGATCAGTTCGGGCGTATCTTCAACGTTGGCGCGACCGATAACGTCTTCGCGAAAGTTATTATTATCGCGGGCGGTTGATTTCATGGTTAGACCCCTGAAGGTTAAGATTTTATAAAATAACCAGTATTTTCGAAGACTATATTCTTTTTGCCCTGGTCTGACAAGCCGGTGCAGTGTGACTCAACAGGAACACCCATGGCGACTGACTGGACCGACCGGCTGCGGCTGCGTAACCTGCGTTATTTGCTCAGCCTCGAGCAAACCCGCAATCTCAGCCACTCGGCAACCTTGCTCAATACAACGCAGCCGGGCCTGTCCAAATGGCTCAAAGAGCTGGAAGAAGACGTCGGTTTGCCTTTGTTCGAGCGCCATGCCCGCGGGCTGGTACCGACACCCAACGGAAAAGTCCTGATCGAGCATGCGCGCCGGGTGCTCTCTCAGCTTGACCGGGCGGCGACCGATATGGGTACCCTTCGGGAAGGCGTCAGCGGGCGAATTGCAGTGGGGGCATCGGGTGCGGCGGCCTCGGTTGCGGCACCCATCGCGATTTTGCGCATGGCGGAACGCATGCCCACGCTGCGGGTCGAGTTGGTCGAGGCCACCATGGATCGATTGCTGACCATGCTGGCCCAGGGCGAGATTGATGTGGTCATTGGTCGTACCAGCAAACAAATTCTTGACGGTGCCTTGATTTCCAGCGAGCTGCTGTATCTGGAGCCCGTCGATCTGATTGCCCGCCCGGGTCACCCTTTGTTTCTGAAGCAAGACATCCGTTGGGACGATGTCGAGCGTTACCGCTGGATCGTCTGGCCACGCGAAACCCCGGTACGAAATGCCCTTGAGGCTGCGTTGCAGACGGCCGGCCGACCTTTGCCTAAAAATTACATCGAGTCGAATTCAGTCATTGCCAACGTGACCTTGCTGACACACAGCGACATGATCGGCACAGCGTCACATCGCTCGACCCGTATGTTGACCCGGCTGAAACTGGTGCGCAGTCTGCCTTTAAAGCTGGAGGGGTTTGGGTCTGTCTCGATGTATTGGCGTAACGATGAGATCTTTCCGAAAACGATCGAGCAAGCGCTCGATTGCATCCGGGATGTGACCCGTTATCTGGAAACGGATGACGATAACTGAAGCTGGCGTAACACGGTAGCCACGGCAGGTTTTCGGGGCGCGCGGCGTGTGACGGCATGAACCTGGGTAGCGATACCGATATCTTCGAGGGGGCGAAACGCCAATGCACCCGATTGAAAGCGACGCGTTGAGCCCGGCACAATCGCTACCCCAAGCCCTGCGCCGACCAGACTCAGTTGTGCGGGCACTTCAGTCACCGCGTGCACCACATTCGGCGTAAAGCCCTTGGTCAGGCAGGCGTTATAAATGTGCTGGGCAAATCGCGAGGTATCGCGGCGCAGCATGATGAAACGTTCTTTGGCAAGAGCGTTCAGTGGCAGAAGGTCCTGGGGGGGGGCCAGAAGGTGTGTTTTAGGCAAAGCCACCCATAAGGGGTCGGACCACAGGGCTTCGCTGCATAGCAAGTCGTCTTCTATGGGCTGGCGTGAAATGCTGATATCAATGCGCTGTTCGCGCAGGGCCTCGATCTGGTCATTGGGCGCCATTTCGTTCAGGACGACATCAATGTCGGGAAAGGCCTGAGCCAGTTCAGAGATGCACAGGGGCAGTGGCCCCAGGAAATGCGACCCCGAGAGTCCTATTTCAATGCGACCGGCCAGCCCGCCATGAATGTCTTGAACCCGTTGTGTGGCCTCTTTCAGTCGTGACTGAATGACACGAACGTCACGCAGAAAGGCAGACCCCGCATCGGTCAGACTGACTTTGCGGCTGTTGCGCTCGAACAGCTTCACCCCCAGCTCATCTTCAAGCTGCGCAATCTGGGCGCTTAATGGCGGTTGCGAGATGTGCAGGCGTTCAGCCGCCCGGGTGAAGTTCAGCTCTTCAGCCAGCGCGGTAAAGTAGCGAAGTTGTCGAAGTTCCATACGCAGGAGCGGTGGCCTTGCGCGGGGGTTTGGCCGGGGCTATAGCCTAAACCTGACTCTCAAGACGAATTTTGTATTGGTTTTAACAGAAGAAATCAGCGACTATCTTAGCGCTAACTCATTTTAAAGGTGTGTTTAATGTCACGTATTTACCGT
>CAYTSJ010000149.1:0-5703 GCA_964440385.1 uncultured Pusillimonas sp.
GGGCTACTGACCTGAATGCACTTAAAGTCGAAGACCTGATTACCCGCAAAGCCATTGCATGCTCACCCGACACCCCCGTGTTCAGGGCGGCTCGCATCATGCGCGACGAGGGGATCTCTTGCCTGGGGGTGCTGGCACCAGACACGCAACATCTGGCAGGCATCGTCACGGTGCGTGATCTTGCCCATCGTGTGCTGGCCGAGGGCCTGGATGCCGGTACGCCAGTCGCTCAGGTCATGACGCCCAACCCGCCTGCCCTGCCGCCCTCCGCGTTGGGCGCCGACGTATTGCGCACCATGATGGAACATAATATCGGCCATCTCCCAATTGTTCAGTACGGTAACTTTTACGGCATCATCACACAAACTGACCTGACCCGCTTCCAGGCCGTCAGTAGTGCGCTAATGGTGCACGATATCAGCCAGGCCAAAACGGTTTCGGCGCTGGCACTCTTGGCAAAAACCCTGCCTAAACTGCTGGTCCAACTGGTTTCCAGTCAGCAACGACACGAAGTGGTCACCCGTCAAATCACCGATATCGCGGATGCCATTACCAAACGGTTGTTGGCCATGGCACAAGAGCGCCTCGGGCCCGCACCGGTCCCGTTTTTATGGCTGGCTTGCGGCAGCCAGGGGCGACAGGAACAAACCGGGGTTTCCGACCAGGATAACTGCCTGTTTCTTGATGACAGCGTCACGCCAGACGATGTGCCCTATTTCGAACACCTGGCGCGGTTTGTCTGTGATGGCCTGAACGAGTGCGGCTACATCTACTGCCCTGGCGACATGATGGCCATCAACCCGCGCTGGTGCCAACCTGTGCGGGTGTGGCGAGACTACTTCCAAACCTGGATGAGCCGACATACACCCGAATCGCACATGCTCGCCTCGGTCATGTTCGATTTGCGCCCGATCAGCGGGCAAACCACCCTGTACGATACGCTTCAAGCCGAAACCCTTGAAGCCGCGTCTAAAAATACGATCTTCATGGCGCATATGGTGGCAAACAGCCTGAAACATACGCCTCCGCTAGGGTTGATCAGAGGCTTCTCGACGGTACGCACAGCACGTCACTCACACCAGATCGACCTGAAGCACAACGGCGTCATACCGGTCACCGATTTGGCGCGGGTCTATGCCCTGGAAGGCCAACTCACAGACATCAATACCCGGGCAAGGCTCCAAGCCGCCGGCCATGCCGGCGTTACTTCAACCGCGGGCACTGAAGAACTGATAGCCGCTTATGACCTGATTGCAACCTTGCGCCTGGAAAGCCAGGCTGAACTGATCCGGTCCGGCCAAAAACCCGACAACTACCTGACGCCGTCAGAGCTGCCCGAATTTCAACGCAACCATTTGCGTGATGCCTTTGTAGTGGTTCGTACCATGCAAGCCTCGCTTGGCCATGGGCGACGTGTTCCCATTTAATCCATAATCACATTCAACATGCAGACAATACTTCGACTCAACACCAAGGATTCAATTTATGTGGGCTGATTTCATCGCGATGCTGGCGATTGCTGCCATGGCATTTTGCCTGGTTTTCATTACCAGACATTTTCTGAAGCGTTCAGGTCGTCAACTGCAACGCTGGGTCATGCCTGCAAGTATCGGGTTTTGTGTTCTTGCTTACGCGATCTGGAACGAATACACCTGGTTCTCGCGTATGCAAAAAGCTCTGCCCGAACATGTTGTGGTCGCAAGCACTGGCGAGCGCAGCGCCCCTTGGGCTCCCTGGACCTACCTCGCTCCGGTGACGGCACGCTTCATCGCAATCAACACTGATGGCATTATTCGCTCGGAGTTACGACCCGAACTTGTCAAAACAGGACTTTTACTGGTTGAACGCTGGCAACCCACCAAGGTCGCCAATATAGCCTTTGATTGCAAACAACGTCTGCGCGCCGATCTGGGCCCTAACGCTACATTGGCCCCGGATGGCACCCTGACAGGTACCCAGTGGCAATCGGCGGCAGACGATGCTGCAATCTTGAGCATTGTCTGCAAGGCCTGATGATGGCGTTCAGCAGTCGCGCACGCGTGAAGGTATTCAAGCTGTTTGCCGGCCTTTGCCTGGGCTACCTGCTCGCCCTTGCCGCTGGCCTGATCTACGGCTACCACAAAGCCAATGCCCCTGGCATTCTGGACGCGCTGGTGGTGGGTGGCGTCATCACTGGCTTCATCATCTTTGCGTTGACGGCCTGGGCCTGGTTGCTGGTTGATGAGCAAATCGTGCGCCCGGCACTTCGACTGGCGGGTAACCTGCGTACACTGACCCATGGCCATGTCAACACCCTGCCCGCTTGCGAGTCTTCCCCCTACCTGGCCGACTTGCTGCCGGCTGCCCACGAAGCCGCTCAACAGCTTCTGGAAACACGTAACGCCCTTGAAGACACCGTAGCGCGTCACACTGAACAACTTTCCCTTGAAAAAGATCGCCTGGAACATCTGCTCTCCGACGTTCCGGTGGGGCTGATGCTGTGCTCTGCACAACATCAGGTTGTGTTTTACAACGGTCAAATCGTCAGCTTGCTCGGAGGGGTCGAAGGAGACATTGCGCCGGGCCTGAATCGCAAAGTGTTTGATTACCTGCACCCCGCGCCCATCGAACATGCTTACACCCGCTTACAAGAAACCCAAGACCCTGACGCCGCCTCGGACATCTTGTGTTCCACCCTGTCGGAAGGTCGCGTACTGGCTGCCAGAATGCGCCTGTTGACCTCGTCAAAGGCAACTCAAGAAACAACGGAATCGAAACCAGGCTATGTACTGACTTTGCGCGATATCACCGGAGACCTGTCTGCCCACAGCATCCGGCCCGACAGTGACAGACCCGGCGACTGGCCCTTGCCCATGATCCGTGCCAGCGATCTGGCCTCGACACTGCAGGCGACTTTACAAGGCAAAGGCATCAATCTTGATACTCAAAGTAGCGAACTGATTTTGCGGTGTGACGGTTTTCAAATGGTCGCCCTGATTACCGGCATGATCAACCGCCTGCCGCTACCCCATGGCGGGCTACGGTTAGCCATCAGTCCGCAGGGCCCTGGCGCACTGATTGAACTGATCTGGGAAGGTCGCCCTCTCTCAGAAGAAGAGTTTTCACGCCTGCATGACATGCCTTTAGATGTCGGGCTAAGCAACATCAACGTTCAAGGGGTGCTTTCCATTCATGGCGCGCATCTGGATAGCGATGCCACCGACCCATGGCACCCCAAACTTAAACTGTTTTTGCGTGAAGCAAGGATCGCGCAGCGTCGCCCGGCGTCCATCCCACGCGCCGTGGTTTACGATTTCAAACTGCTCTCGAAAGCTGGTAATGCAGAAGTTTCATGCACCCCGTTGGAAGACCTGACTTATGTCGTTTTCGATACTGAAACCACTGGGCTAACCCCGGATCAAGACGAGATTGTCCAGATCGCTGCGGTTCGCATCATCAATGGCAAACGGGTACACAGTGAAGTCTTTGACACTTTGGTCAACCCCGGCCGCCCTATACCGCATAACAGTACGAAAGTACACGGGATCAATGACGCCATGGTGGCCGAAGCGCCAAACCCTGTGCTGGCGATCCAGCGCTTTCACAAGTTTGCTGAAGGCGCCGTTCTGGTCGCGCACAACGCTCCGTTTGATATGGCTTTTCTGAAAAAGCATGAACTTGACTCGCACTGCAAGTTTGATCATCCGATTCTGGATACCGTCCTGCTTTCTGCGGTGCTGTACGGAGAATCAGAAAGCCATAGCCTGGACGCACTGGCGCATCGACTGGGCATTACGATCCCTGAAGAAGCCCGCCATACGGCGATTGGCGATGCCATTGCCACAGCCGATGCTTTGCTGAAGATTATTCCGGCGCTCAAGGCGCGCCAGCTTGATACTTTCGGGGCCATACTGTCTGAAGTCAGACAACATCGCCAGTTACTGAAAGACCTCAATACATGAAACGGGCCCCGCGTGGGGGCCGTTTTTTTTACCAGAATTACTTGGTCAGCATGTCGGCCACAATCTGGCCCGACCCACCCCCCAGACCAGGACCTGGGTGAGTAGACGCACCAATATGGTAAACATTCTTGTAAGGCGTACGGTGGGCACGTGCACCTGAGGTACTTGCAAACGGACGGAACCAGAAGAACTGGTCAGGTGAACACACCCCTGAATAGGGGTCGCCCCCAACCAGGTTGCAGTTCATGGCCTCAAGGTCGCCCGGCGAATACGCTTTGCGGCCAATGATCATGCCTGACAGGCCAGGCAATACCGTTTCGAGGCGTTTCTGTACGCGATCGGCCAAAGCCTCGCGGACCGCTTCATTCCAGCGACCATCGGCAGGGATTTCAATTTCGCCGGCGGCGTCGCCTTTAAGACGAGACGGCATCTCTTGCATCTGCAACCACAGAATCCATTTGCCGTCTGGAGCGCGACTGGAATCAACCGCAACCGGCTGACCAATCGCCACCGTTGGAAAGCGTGGCAACAGCCCGTTATTGGCCTCGACGACCGACAATGCCACGTTTTCCATGCTTTCAGTCAAGTGTACCAATGGCACTTTAAGCATCTCGGGGTCACGCCATGGGGCAAGGCCATCGAGAGCGAAGTGAATTTGCATACAGCCACGACCGAATCGATAACCCTGCGCCTGTTTACGAACAGGCTCGGGCGCCTTGGGCAGCAAACGACCATAAAGCTGGGGCGGTGTAACGTTACAGACCACAGCCTCAGAGGCGTGATACGTTTGACCATTGGCCACAACACCGCTGGCACGCGCGCCATTGACAACAATGGACTCGACATCAACGTCGGTAAGAACCTGACCGCCACGCTGTTCAATAAACTTTTGCAGACCTTCGACCAGACGCTGACCACCGCCCTTTACAACCGGCATGCCACCTGCGACAACCGCCGCAAAGGTGAGTTTTCCGATCAGGGCAGAACTGGCCTCGTCGGGCCCAAGACCCGTATGCAGCACCCAGGGGCTTATCATGGCACGGGTCAGGTCAGACTTCAGTTCACGATCGGCCCAACGACGGAATGACTCGACAGAGTCAGTGGTGAACTGCAGCAAGCCATCAAGGCCACGCTTGCGCCATTCAGAGAACAGTAACCGCATCACTTTGAGGCTATACGGCGAATTGCCCAACAAGCCAAAGGTGAGTGCTGCATCTTTGGTAAACAACTGGTTGGCCATCGCCCCGAACACATCACCATCGCCAGGCGCAACGGCATTGATGCGTTGCACACTGTCAGCGATGTCTTGCTTGAGGGCCAACAAACGGCCATCGGGTGTGGCTATACCTGTGGTGTACTCGTTTGAGACAAACTCTACCCCCACAGAGGCCAGATCATCTTTGAGTTCAGCGTAGGCGCCCCCCCCGGTAAACAGGGGGTACCACGAGGACAGGACCTCGTGGGTGAAACCCGGAAACAAGGTTTCGGTACGAATGCAACCACCAGCCCGGTCGTTGCGCTCGAGTACCAGAACGGACTTTCCCCGCTTGGCCAGCAAAGCGGCGCAAGCCAGGGAGTTCATACCGCTCCCGATAACAATAACCTGGGCCTGGTTGCTCATCATTGCTCCTTAGGGAACTAAAGCCAGAACACGCAAGGGGCTACCCGAACCGTTCTGGATTTTCAGGGGCGCAGCAATGATGACAGCACCGGTGGGTGGCAGCTGGTCGAGATTGTTCAGACACTGCAGGCCATATTTGTT
>CAYTSJ010000150.1:0-5694 GCA_964440385.1 uncultured Pusillimonas sp.
CATCGATGTCGTGCCGAATCCTTTACCGGATGACATCGAAGCGATGCCGCTCTCCACCTTGCAAGCGGATGCGCAAGGCCGTTTCCGAATGGTGGGCATGGGTCGCCTTCATGCCAACAAGCAGTTCGATCGCCTGATTGCCATGTTTGCCCGAGTGCATGCTGACTTCCCTGAATGGGATCTTGTTATCTACGGTGAAGGTCCCTTGCGGGCCGTGCTCGAAAAGCAGATCAAAGAACTTGGCCTTGAAACACGTATTTATTTGCCCGGGCGGACTTCCAACGCCGCTCAGGCCTTGCAGACAGGCACCCTGTTTGCAATGACTTCAAGGGTTGAAGGGTTTCCCAACGTCTTGATGGAAGCCATGGCCCTCGGCCTGCCCGCGGTGGTGTATGACTGCCCCAGCGGCCCGAAAGAAATGACCGGGGACGGGCACCACGCCAGACTGATCGCTTTGGGTGATGAAGAGGCGTTTGTCGCCGCGTTGAAAGTGTTGATGGCCAATCCTGATCAACGCGCTTTGCTTGGGCATGCCGGAGCACAGGCGATGCGCAACAGTTATACCTTGCCTGTGGTGCTGGAATATTGGCAGTCCGTCTTTCACCGGGTGGTTAGCCATGGCAAGTAATGCAACGGTGTTGCACGTGGTGCATGTCATTTCCGGCCTGGGTCATGGGGGGGCCGAGACAGTCCTCTTCAGGTTGTTGACGGCCCCGGGTCAAACCGATCGTCACACCGTCATTTCGATGACTGACGACGGGGTGTTTGGTTCACGCTTGCGTGAGGCGGGAATCCGGGTCGTCACCCTGGGCATGCCAACGGGTCGTTTGGCGTGGTCAGGTTTGCAGCAGATGTATCGCATGTTCAAGCAGTTGAAACCTGATGTGGTGCAGACCTGGATGTATCACGCTGATCTGATCGGTGGCCTGGTCGCCCGTCTGGCAGGTATTCGCCAGGTGTCCTGGGGTATTCGCAATTCGGGTGCCAATCTTCACAAGACCAGTCGTGTCAGCCGCGCGATTGCCTGGCTTTGCGCCAGGACTTCCAGTGTCATTCCTGCGGCCATTGTCGCCTGCGCAGACAATGCTGCGCGTCGCCACAAAGCGTGGGGATACCGTGCCGATCGATTCCGCGTGATTCCTAATGGCTATGATTTAACGCGTTGGACACCCGATGAGGCGGCACGATTGCGTGTACGCGCCCAATGGGGCGTTGATACGCAGACGCCGGTCATTGGTTGTATTGCACGCTGGAATCCATTGAAAGATCATGCCAATTTGCTCGCGGCTGTGGCCTTGAGCCTGAAACGGTCACCCAATCTCAGGTTGATCCTGGTCGGTCACGGTATGGAGTCCGGCAATGACGCTCTGATGGCCCTGATTTCCCGTCATGGTCTGGAAGCTCATGTTGTTCTGATGGGGCGACGGGATAATGTCCCTGAACTTATGACTGGTCTTGATGTCCATGTGCTGTCGAGCTGCGCTGAGGGTTTCCCGAATGTGGTCGCTGAAGCCATGGCTGTGGGCGTGGCTAATGTGGTGACTGACGTCGGGGACGCCGCGCGCATTGTCAGTGATTTGGGTTGGGTCGCTCCGCCGCAAGACAGCGTGGCCTTGTCACAGGCCCTGAACAAGGCATTAGACGCCTTGGGCACCCCTGCAATGCTCGATCGTTTGCAGCAGGGGCGTGAGCGGGTTGAGCGTTGTTTCAGTCTTGATGCCATGGTCAAGGCGTATCATGATCATTGGCATCAGATTGCCGGGCGCAAGCGTCTGTTGTACGCCATCAATAACCCGGCTTTTTTTCTGTCGCATCGCTTGCCTTTGGCGCTGGCAGCCCGGGAAGCGGGCTATGAGGTTCATGTGGCCACGATGGATGGCCCGACAGTGCCGCAGATTTTGTCGCTGGGTTTCCAGCATCATGTCATACCGATGTCTCGCAGTGGTCGGAACCCATGGCATGAATTGCGCGTCATGTTGGCTTTGCGTCGTTTGTTTCTTGACCTGAGGCCCGAGATTGTGCACGCAGTCACTATTAAGCCCTTGCTTTATGGCGGAATTGCTGCGCGTCTGGCCAAGGTACCAGCGTTCATAGGTGCTGTGTCTGGTCTGGGTTTTGTCTTTACCGGGGGCGACCCCACGCGTAATTTGATCCGGTGGGCGGCAACGCAGTTGTACCGCCTTGCGTTGGGGCATCCGCATAGTCGCGTGATTTTCCAGAACTCGGGTGATCGCGACATGTTGCAGCAGGGTGGGGCGGTCAGGCCCTCGCAAGTGGTCATGATCAGGGGCTCCGGGGTAGATCTGTCCGAATTTCCGGCGCTACCCGAACCTGAAGGAGCGCCTGTGGCCCTGATGGTCTCCAGGGTGCTGATTGATAAAGGCAGTCGCGAGTTTGTCGAGGCGGCCCGATTGGCGCAAGGTCATCCTTCAGGGTTGCGATGGGTCTTGGCCGGTAGCCCGGATCTTGGCAACCCTGCCAGTGTTTCGGAAGAGACCTTTGAGCAGTGGAAGCGAGAGGGTATTGTTGAATGCCTGGGAGAGCGTACCGATATTGCACGCTTGTATCAGCAATCTCATATTGCGGTGTTGCCTTCCTACCGTGAAGGTCTGCCCAAATCTTTGGTGGAAGCGGCGGCCAGTGGCCGTGCTGTTGTTACCACGAATGTGCCGGGTTGCCGCGATGCCATCGAACCCGACGTGACGGGTCTGCTGGTGCCTGCCAGAGATGCGAAAGCGCTGGCAGAGGCGGTGATCAAGCTGGCAGATGACGCCGACCTGCGACACCGCATGGGTCGTGCCGGTCGACGTCTTGCAGAAGAAGCGTTTGATATTCGCCTGATTCAACAGGCGCACATACGCCTGTACGACGAATTGTCAGAACGGTAATTTTGCTGCGGGCGCCAGTGCCAGCAAGGCCTGGCGGAACTCGGCCTGGATCCGTGACAGGGCGGCATCGTTGTCACCTTCGAAACGCAAGACAACAACCGGTGTCGTATTCGAGGCACGGGCCAGTCCGAAGCCGTCAGCGTATTCGGCGCGAACCCCGTCAATGGTGTTGATCGAGGTTGACGAGGCAAACTTGCCTTCCGATTGCAGGCGGGCGATCAGGGCATGAGGTTCGCCTTCCTGCATTTCAATTTTCAGTTCCGGGGTCGATACGCCTTGCGGCAAGGCTTCAAGCAGGACCGAGGCGTTGGCTTGCCGGGAAACGATTTCCAGCAGACGAGCCCCTGTGTACAGGCCATCGTCAAAGCCAAACCAGCGTTCCTTGAAGAACGTATGACCGCTCATTTCTCCGGCCAGCGGTGCACCTGTTTTTGCCAGTTTGGCCTTGATCATGGAGTGCCCGGTTTGCCACATCAGGGGCGTGCCGCCAGCGTCCTTGATGGCCTGTGCGACGTGGCGACTGCATTTCACGTCAAAAATGATGGTGGCACCCGGGACCCGCTTCAAGACATCTTGAGCATACAGAATTAACTGGCGATCCGGCCAGATGATCTGCCCCGATTTGGTCACAACACCCAAACGGTCTGCATCGCCATCAAACGCCAAACCCAGTTCACAGTCGGTTTCCTGAAGGACGCGGGCAAGGTCTTCAAGGTTGTGTGGGTCAGCCGGGTCGGGATGATGGTTCGGGAAGCGGCCATCGACCTCGCAAAACAGTTCGGTGACTTCGCAGCCCAGGGCGCGGAACAAGGCCGGAGCGACTGCGCCGCCAACGCCGTTGCCGCAATCGATGGCGATTTTCATGGGGCGAGCCAGTTTGATGTCGGCGACAATACGGCTGATGTAATCTTCGACAGGTGCCCATGAGGTGGTCTGGCCTGGCGTTGCGGCTTCAGCCAATTCGCCACTGTTCATGGCGGCCTTCAAGGCTTGAACATCGGCCCCGTACAAGGTCTTGCCCGCCATCATCATCTTGAAGCCGTTGTAGTTTGACGGGTTGTGACTGCCGGTGATGGCCACACCCGAACCGGTACGACGCGTATGCGCGGCGTAGTACACCAACGGGGTGGGCACACAACCCAGGTCCAGCGTATTAACGCCACCTGCACGGATGCCGGCTTGCAGGGCCTCGGAAAGCGACGGGCTGCTTAACCGCCCGTCGTAACCCACAACCAGCGTGTCAACGCCTTCCTGTCGCGCTTTGTGCGCCAGTGCCAGCCCCAGTTGCCGGGCGAACTGCGGGTTGATTTGTTCGGGCACTGTGCCGCGAATGTCATAGGCTTTGAAAACAGCGTCAGCAAAAGAAGGCGTCGTCACGTTGTTATCCTGGGAAAACTTTAGGGTTAAGGGCGTGCCAATTATTGCATAGCCTTAAAATGAGTCTGCGTTGTTTTATAGGTGAAATCATGCCCTCAATTGATGAATTGGTTGGCTTGCTGGGCCAGGCCAATGTCCTTACCGGTCCCGATGCTGAAAGTTATCTGACTGACTGGCGGGGGCGCTACAGCGGTCGTGCGCTGGCGGTGGTGCGGCCCGGTTCTACCCAGGAAGTGGCCGCCGTGATGCGCTGGTGCACAGAGCATCGTGTGCCTGTGGTGCCTCAGGGTGGAAATACCGGGTTGTGTGGTGGAGCAACCCCTGATGCCTCAGGCGAAGCCATTGTGCTGTCTCTGACGCGTCTGAACCATATTCGCGCCCTCGATGCCGACAATGACACCATGGTCGTTGAAGCTGGGTGTATTCTGCAGAACATCCAGCACGCTGCGAAAGACGCTGACCGCCTGTTCCCGCTGTCGCTTGCGGCAGAGGGCAGCTGTACCATTGGCGGCAACCTGGCCACGAATGCAGGCGGCACTCAGGTGCTGCGGTACGGCAATGCCCGTGACCTGGTTCTGGGCCTTGAAGTGGTGTTGCCAGACGGTCAAATCATGCAGGGCTTGCGCGGTTTGCGAAAAGACAACACCGGCTACGATTTGCGTAACCTTTTTATGGGCAGTGAAGGCACACTGGGGATCATCACGGCCGCAACGCTTAAGCTATACCCGCTGCCTGCGGCCCAGTGCACCGCGTTGGTCGGGCTCTCCGATATTCAGTCTGCGGTTGCGCTGCTTTCGGTCGCGCGCAAAGGTTTTGGGCCGGCCCTGACGGGTTTCGAGCTGATAGCGGGAAACTGCCTGGCCGCTGTCACGCAATGCTTCCCGCAACAGCGCATGCCCTTTGAGGGTGACTCGGCCGCATTGTCTTGGTATGTCTTGCTTGAATTATCTGACGCTGAAAGTGCCGATCACGCACGGGCGCGTTTCGAAGCCATTGTTGGCGATGCCATCGAGTCTGGTCTGGTGCTTGACGCCGTCATCGCTGAAAACATCGCCCAAAGCAAGGCACTTTGGCATTTGCGTGAAAGCATTCCGCTCGCCGAGAAAATGCTGGGCAAGAGCATCAAGCATGATGTTTCGGTTCCGGTATCCCGTGCTGCCGAATTCGTTGAAACGACCAATCAGGCGATTCAGGCCCGCTTTCCTGGTTTGCATCACATTATTTTTGGTCATTTGGGTGACGGTAATCTGCACTACAACATTACTCGTGCGGCGGGTCAGGCGGAAGATGATTTGCTGGCGCTGCAAGATCAGGTTTACACGATTGTGCACGACAGCGTCTACCGTTTTGGCGGGTCTATCAGTGCCGAACATGGTGTCGGGCAACTCAAGCGCGATGTGTTGCCCAACTATAAAGATCCGGTTGAAAT
>CAYTSJ010000151.1:0-5677 GCA_964440385.1 uncultured Pusillimonas sp.
ACTGACGTTGACCAGGATACACACCCGCTGCGATCTCCAGGGGCATCATTGCGGGTAAAGCCTTCGTGATCAACTGAATCGCTTGCGGGTCTAACGGCAACAGTTTCAGGCGAGCATGCGCGAAAGCATCTCGAAGTGGCAATGCCGGGGTTCCAGTGACATAGGCCACTGCGTCAACTCGACCAGCCCCCAGCGCTTGCAGCGCAACAGTGAAGGGCAGGTCAACAGGCGTGTAATCAATACCAGCCTCCAGACCATGGGCAGAAAATACGCGCTCAAGGGTCTCGTGCACGGCAGAACCTGGCGCACCTAAAACGACCTTTTTCATCTTAAGGTCAGATAGCCCTCGATACGCCGCATCATCGGGTACAACAATCTGAACCATCTCGGGGTAGAGGCTCCCCAAGGCTCGCAGGCGTGTGAAGGCACCTTGTTGAGCGAAAAGCCCGGAACCCTCGTAGGCCATTAACGCCGTATCGGCCTGCGCCAGAGCCAGAACGGCATTACCGCTTCGTAACAACTCGATGTTGTCAACACTGCCCTGAGTAATCAGGGGGGTGATTCTTGCATGCCCCTTGGGATCAAGCCCCCCCAAGGCGCGAGCCAAGGCCACGTATTCGCCGCGATCGGGGCCGCCTGCCAGAGGCAAGCCCTGCTGCATACGACTGAGTCGACCATTAATTCGGGCGACCGACCGCTCAAGCTCTTGCTGGATGATACGTTCACCGCCGCCCATGCCGCTTTGTGTGGCCGTATGAGAAATTTCGGAGAGCGTCGCAAGCAGCCTGCGTGAGGCTGACATAGGGGCACCTGTATCAAGCGAAGGCGCCTGGGCGTTACTGACGCCGGGGGAGGTCGTCATGACCCATTGACCCGCGGCCTGATGATAGGTTGCGCTCGCATGAACAACCAACTGATCACCCGCTTGATTCCCCCCCGATTTAACCCCCGTCACGCCCCGGGGCCCGGCGCCCAATAAAGTGACCAAGGAAGCCACGCCGGGCCGATCCCAGGCGTCGAGCTCAAAATCTTTCGCAAACTCAAGGACAACATCAAAGTAAACCACCTTGCCGGGATGACCGGCTTCGTCCGGCGTCTCGGTTGCCGAACCCCGGCGAAGTATCTCGACCACTTTAAAAACATCCGCGCCGTAGGTCGTCGCTAACCGTGTCTCGAGATCGGTACGTAACATATCGGTATCGGGCTGACGACCGCAAGCAACCAGAACCAGACAACAAATCAAGCACAGCAAACGCTTCAGCATGTCACAGCCCTCCGACAAAAGGCAAAGCCAAAAGCGTCGTCAACACAATCACATTGATGATGTCGAGCAAAAAGGCCCCGGTGATGGGCACGACAATAAACGATTGAGGTGCCGGCCCATGCCGGCGCGAAACGGCTTGCATGTTCGCAATCGCCGTTGCGGTCGCCCCCAAAGCCATACCGCAAAATGCCGCCGACATAATCGATGCTTCGTAGTCTTTGCGCTGCGCCCTGAACACCACCACAGAAGCATAAAAGGTAGCAAATAAAGCCTGAACCAACAGAATCAACGCCAGCGGGCCCGCCAGGGCAACCATACTGCCAATATCCAGCGTCATCATGGTCAGGCCCAGAAAAATGGATAAGGACAACGTACCCAGCATTTCCGTTGAACGGTCATCCAGCTTCAGCCCAATAAAGCCACCCAGATTACGGATCAGAATTCCAACAAGAAGACACCAGAGAAAATTGGGGATACTTACTGCCCCGTCGTCAGCCCAACCGGCCAACCAGGCGCCAAACACCAGGCACACAAAGGCCGCCATCAAAGAAAAAATATAGGCTGCTGCATCAGGGCCCGATGCGGCAGATGACTGGCAAGATACATCGTGAGCAGCGGCTTTGGAAAGGCCTGCAGATTCTGAACCACCCAGGTTGAAGCGACGAATCAGGCGCTCGGCAACAGGACCGCCGATAACACCACCCAAAATCAAGCCAATCGTGGCCGACGTCATGGCCAGCGCCATCACGTTCTGGATATTGTTGACGTCCGCAAACCGAGTTGCATAAGCGGCGCCCGTACCATGCCCACCCAGCAGCGTAATTGACCCACCAAGCAAGCCCATGAGTGGATGCAAATCAAGCAACCACGCCAGGCCAAGACCTAACAGATTCTGCAGTATCACAAAGGGAGCCAGCACAAGCAGCAAAGCACCCAAACGCGGACCACCCGCCGCCAACATCTTGATGTTGGCTGTCAGACCAATGCAACTGAAAAACAAAAGCATCAGTGTCGGCTTGATACTGGTTTCAAGAGAAATGGCCGTACCCGTTTGCGCGGAAATCCCGTAGACGAAAACCGCAAACAACAGCCCGCCGACAACGGGATCAGGAATACTGTAACGTGCAAGAAAACTGACCCGAGAGGTCAGCACCCGCCCCACCAAAAGAATCACACAACAGGCGAGCAAGGTTTCTACCGCATTTAAAGAGATCATAAAACCCGTCAAAAATTCAAACGATCAAGATGCAAGCATAACCTGTCTACCTATAGAAAACCCGCACTTACGCAGTACAAGAAAGCTCACACAATCTGAAACAATGGGTATAGAATCGGTAAAAAAACAGGGCATCAACCACCATGCCCGAAGCACAATCAAAAGACAAATTCCTCGTCCCTATCAACGAGGTCATTTGATGGAACATGCACTTAAAACGCAGCTCATCACAAAGGGGGGCCTTTATGACGGTTAGCAGTGTAGACAAGCGGCAAGCACAGCAACAGCAGTTGTCATCCTTCGAATACTGGAAAGGCATATTCGGGTTTGACAGCGTTGCTACTCACGACACCTCTGTTGAAAGTTCCAGTTTCATACCAACGCCACCCCGTACCAGGGGTGAGATGTTTGAAGAAACTCATCTAAACATCAAAACATTTCTCTTGGGTCGATACAGCAACTGACGGCCAAAACCATGGCTGCAGCCTGCAGACTCGATAACGCCCTCATCCGGGGTAATGCAGTAAAACCCGCTGCCTGCTTGCGGGTCAACTAAAACAACGAAAAGGAGACAATCGCATGGTCGATAAAGCATCTTCGGACGCCTACTGGAAGGCTAATGTCCGAATTATTCTGATATCGCTCGTTATATGGTTTGTGTGTTCATTCGGGTTGGGCATACTCTTGCGGCCAGCCTTGATGAATATTTCTGTGGGCGGTGCCGACCTGGGCTTCTGGATGGCACAAAACGGTTCCATCTACATTTTCATCATCCTGATCTTTGTCTACGCAAAAGTGATGAACAACCTCGACCGTGAACACGGCGTCGAAGAATAAGGGGCGTACTCATGGATCAATTCACGCTTAATCTGGTGTTTGTAGGTATTACATTCGCCATTTATATTGGTATTGCCTTCTGGGCGCGTGCCGGAACAACCTCGGAGTTCTATGCCGCCGGGCAGGGGGTCCACCCCGTGCTCAACGGCATGGCCACCGGTGCCGACTGGATGTCGGCCGCGTCGTTCATCTCGATGGCGGGCATCATCGCCCTTTCATCCTCCGGCGGCTACACCCAGTCAGCCTACCTGATGGGCTGGACAGGCGGTTACGTCTTGCTGGCCTTGCTGCTGGCCCCATACCTGCGAAAGTTCGGAAAATTTACGGTCCCTGAATTCATCGGAGACCGCTTCTATTCGGGCGGTGCACGGCTGCTGGCGGTTATCTGCCTCATCATCATCTCGATTACCTACGTTATCGGGCAGATGCGCGGGGTTGGCGTCACGTTTTCACGCTTTCTTGAAGTGTCGACCGACATGGGCCTGTATATCGGCGCAGCCATCGTGTTCGTCTATGCGGTTTTCGGTGGCATGAAAGGCATTACTTACACCCAGGTTGCCCAGTACGTTGTCCTGATCATCGCTTACACGGTGCCCGCACTCTTCATTTCGTTGAACCTGACGGGTAACCTCTTGCCCCAGATCGGGCTGGTGGGGGGGTATGCGCCATCAGGTGGTGATATCGCTTTCCTGGCCAAGCTTGACCAGGTTGTCAAAGAACTGGGCTTCACCGCTTACACGGCCGACACCGATAACCGGCTGAACATGTTCCTGTTCACCATGTCACTCATGATCGGTACGGCTGGCTTGCCTCACGTCATCATCCGCTTCTTTACCGTGCCTAAAGTCGCAGATGCGCGCTCATCGGCTGGCTGGGCACTGATCTTCATCGCCCTGCTGTACACCGTCGCACCTGCAGTCGGCTCAATGGCCCGCCTGAACCTGACCACCACCATGTGGCCAGCCGCCGTAACCAGCACCGCCACCAGTGGTCCTGCAATTTCACGCGCTGACATCGACAGCAAGCCTGAGCTCTCCTGGATTCGCACTTGGGAAAAGACGGGATTGTTGGTTATGCAAGACAAGAACGGTGACGGCCTGATTCAGTACTATAACGACAAAGCACCCGCCGATTCTCCCATCATGAAAATGGCGGCAGAAAAAGGCTGGAAAGGTAACGAGCTAACCAAAGTCGACAACGACATCATGGTTTTGGCCAACCCTGAAATTGCGGCTCTGCCAGGCTGGGTGATTGCGCTGGTGGCTGCGGGGGCTTTGGCGGCCGCGTTATCTACTGCGGCAGGCTTGTTGCTGGCTATTTCATCGGCCATTTCCCACGACCTGATCAAGGGTTCCATCAAACCCGACATCACCGAAAAAGGGGAATTGAACGCTGCACGATACTCCATGACCTTCGCCATCGTCGTGTCAACCTATTTAGGGCTCAACCCTCCCGGGTTTGCCGCTCAGGTTGTCGCGCTGGCGTTTGGTCTGGCTGCCGCCACAATCTTCCCGGCCCTCATGATGGGCATATTCTCGAAGCGCGTTAACAAACAAGGGGCAATTGCCGGCATGCTGGTCGGGCTGGTGTTCACTTCGGTCTACATCTTCATCTACAAGGGCTGGTTCTTCATCCCGGGTACCAACAATCTGCCGGATACCGCTGCGAACTACGTGTTTGGCATTTCGCCGCTGTCTATCGGTGCTGTGGGTGCCGTACTGAACTTTGTCGTGGCTTATCTGGCTTCATCGGTCACGGCAGCCCCGCCCAAGCATGTGCAAGACCTGGTTGAGTCGATCCGCATTCCCAAAGGTGCGGGTGCTGCTACGGGTCACTGATCACAAATGCCGGGCCAGCCACGACTGAGCCCGGTATTTTGATGACTCAGACTCACTTTCCAGGGTGCCCAGCGCACCCTGATTTTTTAAGCGCCACGGCCCATGACGACGACATTACCCGATACGGCAGAGTTTCTTGAATCCCTTGCCCCTTACGACAGCCTGTCACGGGAAGAACTGCAGCGTCTCGTCAAAACATTGACGCAACGTCAGTACAAGACGGGTGACACCATTTACCTGATTGATGAGCCGCTGGATGGCGTGCATGTGATCGTCTCGGGCGATGTCGAAGTCACCGACCGCAATGGCCAGATCGTTTCGCGGCTCTCAAAACGCCAAAGTTTCGGAGAACGTGGCCTGATCCGTAGCGGAGACGGCTTGGCCTCAACCACCGCCAAAGCGTTGACCCCCACCGAAACACTGCTGATCCCGGCCGCCGAGTTTCGTCGCCTGATCCGAAAATCAAACGCATTCGACCATTTTTTTTACTATGGCAACCGAACGGCCAACCGGGCTACTGAC
>CAYTSJ010000152.1:0-5644 GCA_964440385.1 uncultured Pusillimonas sp.
CGTTTGTGCACAGTCCGAGCAGCTGCTTCAGATGCAGGCGGGTGAGGTCAAAGTGCTGGCCATCCCTGATGTGGCGCGGGTGGCTGTGGGCGACGGGCATGTGGTTAATGCCATTACTACCGAAGAAAAAGAAGTCATTATTTTTGCCCGCAATGAAGGCTCAAGTGCCGTGCAGATCTGGTCATCCAATGGCTTGCGCTACCGTTACCAGGTCGAGGTTGCGCCTGAAGGAGCCCGGCAGACACAGGCCGAATTGAAGTCAGTGTTGCAGCGCATCCCCAACGCCCGGGTAACCGTTGTGGGTGACAAGTTGCTGGTTGAAGGCAGTGATTTGTCTGACGGTGATCGCAAGCGGGTGGAAGCGTTGTCACGAAAGTACCCACAGCTGGTTGATTTCACCAGTGTCATTGGCTGGGACCGGATGGTGTTGCTTGATGTGCAGGTCGTTGAGGTGCCAACCAGTCAGTTGCAAGAGATGGGTGTTCGATGGGACACCGAGACAACGGGAGGCCTGGGGGCTGGCGTTGCCTGGGAAGGAGCCAGTCAAGGCATTGAAATGCGTCCTGCCGAGGCGCCGTTGGCTTTGGCCTTTCCGGCGGGTGTTGCGGCCGGATACTTCGGTGCCAATGCCTTATTGTCGGCCAAGATTCGTTTATTGGCTCAAACCGGTGATGCGGTTGTGCTTGCCCAGCCTCAATTGCTCGCGCGCAGCGGTGCGACCGCCGAGTTCCTGGCCGGAGGAGAAGTGCCATACTCAACCGTCGATGCCAAAGGTAACCCCAACACGTCATTCAAACCCTATGGTGTATCGCTCAAAATCACACCACAAGTCGAGTCCAACGGGGCGATACGGTCCCGTCTTGAGGTAGAAGTCAGCTCAATCGACACGGCGTTGTCTATTCCAACCGGCCCTTCATTGAAAACACGACGTGCCACCACAGAGTTCAATGTCCGTTCCGGGCAGACGCTGGTGCTGGCGGGTTTTATCTCGCGCGAGTTATCGTCGAACGTGAACAAAGTGCCAGGCATTGGCGATATTCCGATTCTCGGCCAGTTATTCAAGTCTGAAAGGTTCCAGCGTCAGGAAACCGAACTTGCAATTTTTGTGACTCCCGTTGTGGTCGATGCCGATAATCCGCATTTGGCAGACCGCATCCGGCGCACAGATATCGTCAAAGGTGCGGCCTTCCCGACGCCCCCGACATTGAACACGCCGGTCAAGCCTTTGCCCTCCATGCCCCCAAAAATCATGGGGGCGGCAGGTTCTGCTTGGCAGCCCCATGAGGGTACTGGCTCGCAATGGCAATCCAGCAGCACGGCTCTAAATCCAAAAGGACCCTCCCGATGAAGCTTGAATTGCGATTGCACTATGAAGACGGTCAAGTCGACTCTGGTCAGTATGACTTGCCGCTCGACATTGGACGGGACCCTTCGTGTGGCTTGTCCATTCGCGCCTGGCGGGTTGCACGAAAGCACGGCAGTATTCATTTGCGAGACCAGAAGTTGTTTTACGAAGATGGTGGTTCATTGTTGGGTACAACCCTGAATGGTCGACGCGTTTTGCAACATACCCCCTTGAGTCTTGGTGATGAACTGGTGGTTGGTCCCTGCCTTGTCAGGTTGATGAGTTTGGACTCGACAGGCAACGGGTCCGGGGTGGTCAATCAGTCTAGCGACAGGTGGGCCGGGACTTTGCCGCCGGACATTTCGTCAGACGGGCCATTGTCCATGCAGGTTTCAGCCGGGGGCACTGCCAACAGCGCGATAGCAAGCGAATCCGTTGTCAACAAGCGCGTTACCCTTGAACCGCTTGAGGCCAATATGACGGATCATCATTGGCTCGCGCTGCGTGTCAGGTTTCATCAGGCCCTGATCAAGGCGCTCGATTTGCGACGCCGTGATATTGCTAGCCTTAGCGATGCGGCACTCCGCGCCGAGGCGTTTCGCGTGCTGGCTGATTTGGTGCAGGCCGATACGACCTTGGCTTCAGGGGTTGACCGTGATCAGTTGATCCGCGATGTTGTGGATGAGGCCGTCGGCCTGGGTCCGCTTGAGCCCTTGCTGGCCGACCCTGCCATCTCTGAAATCATGGTCAATCGATTTGATGAAATCTATGTCGAAACGGCAGGTCGCTTGCATCGGCATGGGGCGATGTTCAGCAGTGAGCAGGCCGTGCTCGAAATCATTGATCGCATCGTTGCGCCGCTGGGGCGCCGGGTTGATGAGAGCTCGCCAATGGTCGATGCCCGACTGAAAGACGGTTCGCGCGTCAATGCCGTGATTGCGCCGGTGGCCTTGCGTGGCGCCAGTCTGACGATTCGAAAATTTCCGCTGCGCCGACCCGGTATGGCTGATCTGTTGCGGGTGGGGGCCCTGGATGAATACATGGCCCGATTTCTGGCGGTGTGTGTGGCGAGTCGCAAAAACGTTCTGGTGTCGGGCGGCACAGGGTCTGGCAAAACAACATTGCTGAATATTTTGTCCAACTGCATCCCGTTGGGTGAACGGATAGTGACGATTGAAGATGCCGCCGAGTTGCAACTGTCTCATCCGCATCGCGTCAGCCTTGAGGCCCGACCTGCGAATCTGGAAGGGCGAGGGCGTATCGACATACGCGATCTGGTGCGCAATGCCTTGCGCATGAGACCCGACCGCATTGTGGTGGGGGAATGTCGCGGCGCCGAGGCCTTTGACATGCTGGCGGCCATGAATACAGGGCATGAAGGTTCGTTGACGACCCTGCATGCCAACAGTCCCCGTGATGCACTGGCACGTCTTGAGACCATGATTTTGATGGCGGGCATGGATTTACCCCTGGCCGCAGTGCGCGAACACATTGCGGCCAGTATTAATTTTGTGGTTCAGCAGGCGCGTTTGCCCACAGGTCAGCGCTTGATTACCTCAATTGTCGAGGTGAGTGGCACTGAAAGCGGCCGCATTCTTACACAGACGTTGTTTGAGTATCGGGCTATGCCTCAGCCTGTTTTCAAAGGCTGTGGCGTCTTGCCGGAAAGTTTGACAGCCTTCGAACTGCAGCAGGCAGGCATCGGGGCTGAGGTATTCAATCATGAGACGCCCTGGTGCCCGACCACGGTCGGGTTTTCAACGGCGGAGGGTAGTCAAGCGACGTAAAGTCCCGAAGATTCGGGTCGGTTAATGGCATCACTGGAGTTAATTAAATAATGCTCCTGGGTATCGTTTTTTCTCTTGCTATATTTTGTGCAGCAGGTGCGCTGGCCTGGGCAGTACAAGTTTGGCTGGTCAGTGCCTTTGCGCGTTATCGCGAGATTTTCCGGGATCAGGCCGATGTGCGCCTGGCCGAGGTTTTTCTGTTTCTTGACGGGCGTCAATTGTGGATGCTGAATTTGCTGGTTTGCGGCTTGGTGGTGCTTGCGGCAGGTCTGGTTTTCGGGCATCTGCTGTTTGCCGGCATGGCAGGTCTTTGCGCCCTGGCGTTGCCATCGCTGGCCGTGCGCCGTGCGCGAACCAGGCGTCGGAATCAGTTCGATACCCAACTACCCGATCTCTTGTTATCGCTGGCGGGGGCGTTGCGCGCGGGCTCGGGCGTACAAGCGGCATTAAGACAGGTGACTTCACGATTTCCAGCGCCTTTATCACAAGAGTTCGGTCTGATCTTGCGCGAACAGCGCATGGGGGTGGCTTTCGATGAAGCCCTTTCCCGATTGGC
The DNA here is from genome assembly GCA_964440385.1 of uncultured Pusillimonas sp. Classification (GTDB taxonomy): domain Bacteria; phylum Pseudomonadota; class Gammaproteobacteria; order Burkholderiales; family Burkholderiaceae_B; genus Neopusillimonas. The sequence goes on from CAYTSJ010000152.1 coordinate 3,689, forward strand.
GCATCGTATGCCCACAGACAGTTCCCGGCTGGTAGTGTCAGCCTTGACAATCGCTTTGCATAACGGGGGCAATCTGGCCGAGACCCTCGAGAGGATCGCACTAACACTCAGGGCGCGGTTGCACTTGCTGGGGCGCATTGATGCCCTCACCTCGCAGGGCCGGATGCAGGCCTGGGTGATGGCCGCCTTGCCTTTGCTGCTCGGGATGGTGCTTTATCAGCTTGAGCCTGAATCTATGGCTGAACTCTGGACCACATTGCCAGGTTGGGTATTGATGGCCGTGGTGGTTTTACTGGAGGTCGGGGGGGTGTACTTGATTCGACGTATCGTCAATATCCGGGTTTGAGCCATTTCAAAGCGCGGCCAGACTCGTCATTTCTTAAAGTCCGGGGGGACCATGTTTTTATGGTTAAGTATGGCTTTGGCGGGTCTGAGTTTGTGTTGTGTGATGGCGATGGCGTTCAGCCCCTGGGGGCGGTCGTTCTCAAGCGCGCCAGCCGGCAGTTTTCAAAAACGGTGCGGCGTGTTCTGGCCTTGGGTCAATGTTCTCGCCGCAATCTGTCGCCCATTTATCACCTGGGGCGTGCGCAGGCGGGTCACGCATCTTGCAGAGCTCGCAGGGTCAGCTGACGATTGCAAGCCTGAACATATTGCGGCCTTGAGTGTCACCACGGCGTTGGTCGGGTTGAGTCTCACGGTGGCAGGGTTATGGTTGGCAGGCCTTGACGATGGGTGGCTGGCCCTGGGCCTTGCAACAGGTGCAAGCCTGTTTTTTTCATGGTTGCCCATTAACCGACTCAAGCGCAAGGGGCGCGACCGGCAACTCGACATGCTCAGAGCCTTTCCGTTCCTGCTGGATATGACGACCTTGTGTATTGAAGCCGGTCTTAACTTGCAGGGTGCGCTGCTTCAGGCCGCTGCTCACGGTCCGCCAGATGGCCTGAATCATGAGTTGTCGCGGTCTTTGTCCGACATGCGCGCCGGGATGCCCCGCATGGAGGCCTTGAAACAGTTTGCCGCGCGAACCCGTTTGCCCGAGATTTCCCAATGGGTAATGGCCATCGAGCAAGCCGATGTGCTGGGTATGAGTCTGGGCCCCATACTCAGGGCCCAGTCAGAACAGCGACGTAACGAGCGCTTTTTGCGGGCCGAAAAACTGGCCCTCGAGGCTCCGGTCAAAATGCTGTTCCCCATGATGATCTGCATTTTTCCCTGTACGTTTCTGGTCATTGGGTTTCCGATTGCCGTCAAATTGTTGGCCGCCGATTTTTGAGTCAATGCAAGATGCAAGCTAGTCATCAGCCTCGTCCGGCCATGCTGTGTCTGGATATCATTCTTGCCACATCCGGCTTATCCCGGTTGCGCGGTCTGCTGGGTCGACCCCCGTTACAAACGGGGCAGGGGCTTTGGCTATCTCCCTGTGCGGCAGTTCATACGTTTGGAATGCGCAAGGCCATTGATGTTCTTTTCCTTGATGCTGAATTCAAACCCCTCAAGCGTGTTTTCGGGTTGCAGCCCTGGCGATTCAGCATGTGCTGGCGTGCTCGTTCAGTGCTTGAAATGCCTGCCGGTGGTCTGATGGCATGCGGTTTTGTCAGCGATGGTTAAGCTAACATAGCCGATTATTCTTGCTTTATTAACTGTACCCACCATGAGCAAAGCCTTCACAAAAGAAAACGACAACGAAGACGATGATGATCTTGGGCCAGAGGCGGTTGCACTGCCCAAGGGCACTAAAAACTATATGACGGTTCAGGGTTACGAACGCTTGCGGGCAGAGCTGGCGCATCTGATGACCGTAGAGCGCCCCGAGGTGGTTCAGGTGGTGTCCTGGGCGGCCTCAAACGGCGATCGCTCCGAAAACGGCGATTATCTTTATGGCAAAAAACGGCTTCGCGAAATCGACCGGCGCATGCGGTTTTTAACCAAACGACTTGAACAGGCCGAAGTTGTCGA
>CAYTSJ010000153.1:0-5632 GCA_964440385.1 uncultured Pusillimonas sp.
GCTAAACGGGCTTTCAGCTTCGGCATCCATACCCAGTTTCTCAATCAGCGCATGCAGTGCAACTTCATCCGATGCCACCAGACGAAGCTCAATGGCCCCGCCCGGCAACGACTCGACCTTGGCTGAAAGACCTGGCAAAGACGACAACCGTTCCGCCACGCTTAACCACTGCGACGAAACCGATGGCGCAATATCTGCATCCGGCGTTTTCGCAGGTTCAACTGGGGGTTTCGTTCGTAAAGCCTTTACCTTTTCACGGGTCAGCGGTTTAGCTGCTAAACAATCGGAAGACTCGGCCAAGGTGGCTTCGACAGCCTTGGGGTTTTCTCGATGGGCACGGACTAATTCATTGACCAGCGTCACATCCTTAACCTGCCCCTCCTGAAAAGCCTTGGCCACAGGTTCCGGTAAATCCAACAAAGCTGCATGTTGAGAAACAAACGCTTTGGACTTACCCAACAAGCGAGCAATGTCGGTGAGCGAATGACCTTCAGCCTGAGCACTTCCAATAAAGTCGGCAATCTCTCGGGCCGTTAACGCTTCACGCTGAATGTTTTCGATGACCTGGTCAAACTTATCAAAGCCTTCGTCTACAAATGCAGGTACCTGCTTCAGCCCGGCAAGTTTGGCTGCCCGATAGCGTCGATGACCGTGATTGATGATGTAATGACCTGCAGCGGCAGGATCAGGTCGCAGTGACAAAGGTGACTTCACTCCTCTGCCCTCACCCATACTCTCTGCCAGCTCGGCAATACTCTCATCGGTGAAACCAGGATTGCCTTCCGTACGAAAATTACCCTCGTCTTCCCGGATGCGATCCAGATCAAACATTTTGGGTGTTTCCGAGTCTACTGATACCGCAGGGGCTTGGAGCATGGATGCCAAATCACCAAGACTGGATAAATCCAGCCCACTGCCCTGTTTAGCAGCTAAACGCTCTGAGTTGACTTTCATTGCGCCACCCCTACTTTTGACAATACATATTCACCCAAGGCGCGCATTTCCGAGCCTGCTGCACGTGCTGATGTTTTACGCAGTTTCCACACGGGGACACCATGCGCCAGAGCTTCGGCCACACTTGAGCGCAAACCAATCGTCAACGGAGCCATAAGTGCGCCGTGTGCTTCACGGACCTGATTCAGGTTGGCCATTTGCCGCGGACTGCGGGTATCTACTCGGCTTGGCAGTATCCCCAAGAATGACAACTTGGGATTTCGCTTACGCGCATTGAGCACCGTAATCATCGTGTTCTTGATGCCCTCAATGGAGTACGCTTCCATTTCAACGGGCGAGATAACGGCATCGGCCACATGTAATGCCGCAGCCTTGGCGATACCCAGTCCTGGTGCCGTATCAATCACACACAAGTCATACTCAGCTGCACCCTGGCTCAGATTCACCTCAAACTGATGTTGAGCCTTATCCAACGGCAAGAACACCAAGTTAGCCAACAAATTATCTGCGGGAACCAATGCTAAACAACCTGATTCCTCATCGTGTTTAGCTGCTAAACACGATGCGCAGTCCTCTGTAAACAACGAACTGGCCACTCCATCAACCTGATACTCCATCAGTGTTTTGGATAAATCGCCGGTATCCAGATCGATGACCAGAACGCGCAAACCAGCTTCACGAGCATAAAAAGCAATGTGAGCGGCACTGGCAGTTTTACCCACCCCGCCCTTACCTTGAGCAACAACAAGCACTTTCATAAAAACTCCCTATGTGTTTAGCCGCTAAACACGGCCAAGAGACAGCAGCTACTCGTCCAGAGTGTTTAGCTGCTAAACAGTTAATTTATTTCGGCATGCGCGGAGATTTGGTGATGACAGCTAACTGCTGACTGTTGTAGGCTCTTATTGATCATCTCCCACACCGGTTTTCCCATCGTTTGATTTAAGCTTTTCTTTAGTGGGTGGCATGGATCTTGACTCGTGTTGCGGCGAACTGTCTGTCTCATCGACCATCAAAACATTTTCAATGCTAATCATTGATTCGTTTTCATGTGATTGATCAGAAGCGACCCGACAGAAATAGTCGTGCAAAGCTTGGACTGTTTGAACTCTGGGGTTTATCACCTCACCGTAATAAAGCTTACGAACGGTGCTTTCCGGAACCCCTGATGCAACTCCGATTTGTTTAATTTTTGAGTGTTTAACAGCTCTTAGTTTGGCGAGCACCTCGCCGAGAAAGTGAATTTCATTAGTCATTGCTATGCTTAATTCCCGTTTTTGGGAAATTATATCCCACCAATGGACTTTTAGGGATGGCATGATCCCAAAAATGGGCAAAAAAGCAATCGAGACGTTAGGCAAGAACCTTCGCCAACTTGTTGGTGAAGGTAGGCGTTACCCTACGCTCGAAGCACTAGCAGCGCGATCTGGAGTAGGCAAATCCACTATCGCGCGTGCACGTAATGGTGAAAATGCGCTTAGGATTGATAACTTAGAAGACATTGCTCGGGCTTTTAACTTAGAGCCATGGCAAATGCTTGTTGATAATGTCGACCCAACCAATCCGCCCAGCTTAATAAAGGGTGACGAAAATCCAACCGCATGGCCCTTTGCTGGCGTCATCAGTCAGGCTGAGTACCAGAGCTTACCTAACGATGCGAAGGAAGCAATCCGTGAGTTTGTCGAAATGAAGGCTCGCAACGCGAACATAATCTTTCGGCGAAAAGCAAGCTGACAAAAGACCAAATCTTAGACTGGTTTGGTCCAACGGAATTTCTTTAAGCCACAAGTAACATAAATCGTCTAAAAAAGACAAAAATACATTTTCAATACGTTCGAACCAAATTTAGGTTTGACATATCCCTTTTATGGGAATATATTATTCAAAAATTCCCAAAAACGGGAACGCTCCTTAACAACCGATGTTGATAAACACCAGCTCCTTCTGCCGGTTCCGACTGGCAGATGATTGGGCGGCAACCCATTCGCATTCCGGTTGAAGATAAAGGAGTGAAAACCGGCAGATCGCAGAGATCGTTTTGATTGATGTTTCGAAGGGCTCCGGCCTGACGATGTTGTCCATCTTTCAAAGCTGGAGATCCATGGGTACAAATCACCCCAAAGACCAAATGGACGCCAGGCATGTTCGCGAGAACATCCAACTCTCAAACAATGGCGACGTAATTGTTTGATGACGGCAGAAAAGACTGCACTGCTTGAACAGCCTTGTCGTACCGGCACACCGGGCACCGCGACAAGCGCCTCAAGCAGGATCAAAGCACCCTACCCCCATCGCGGCATCTTGGCGGGTAGGCCACGGGGCCTCTAGTTGAGGCCGCTTTGGTGGGCAGCTTCCTCTTAAGCGAGGCTGCAAACTAAAGCCGTAGTGATAGAAACAAAAGGACAACATGTAATGACTAATAATTTACTGGCAGGGCACCTGCCGACGGCGAGCGCCGGAAATCCTGCCGTACCTAATGGACGCTATTGGGCTAAAGCAGTTATTGCTGGGATAGTCGACGATAACTGTGTTATTGGGTTCGACCACGCTATGCAAACGATTTTCTTTCAGTCCGGGGATGACGAAGAAGATACCTCCCCTTTCGTTTGGCTAGGCACTCAATTTGGGGAAATTTCAACAATGACTTAGTTGCGACAACGACTTGCAATGATCGATGTTGAACTGATCTGTTGGGAGCTAGAACCTCTTGAATAAGCGGCACCAAGCAGAGGATTTCGCTTTTCTGGCCTTTGATATTAGCGGCTAAATATTGGACATATTGCCCATCATCAATAACAGCCGTACAATGTACGGATGAAAGGAGATTTCGATGATCTTGGCTACTGAACGATTGGAAGTCCGCTTACCGGCAGAAGACAAAGCACTATTAACGCGAGCGGCCGAAATTGAAGGTGTTAAAACAAGTCAGTTTGTACTTGCTTTAGCCCTAGAGCGCGCCCGCAAAGTGGTCGCACAAAGTGAAGCTCCTTCAATCACCACCAACGCAACTGGTTACCAGCAAGTTCTGGATGCCTTGGCTAATCCGCCAGGGGCTACAGAAACGCTTGTAAACTCAATGCGCAAATACACTGAAATGGGTATTGAGTGGCGTTAATTATTTCGAGTCTAGATAAAAAAACACATCAGCGCCAAGAATTTGATTGCGGCGAGCCTGCCCTGAACGAGTTTTTGCATACCAGGGCGGCAAAGCATCAAGAACTTCGAGTTTCAAGAACGTTTGTTTTGACGCAGGATAGTGATCCCGGCAAAATTTTGGGCTATTACACCCTGAGCAATTGCCAAATTGCGCGCGAGACTATTTCTCCACGCGACGCTCGCATACTGCCACACCATCCGATCCCCGCAGTCCTTTTAGCTCGACTTGGGACTCATGTCCACGCTCAAGGTCAGGGGCTCGGAGAGCTGTTACTAATGGATGTAATAAAGCGGTGTGCCCTGATCGGCCAGCAGACGGGGGTCTATGCACTTGTTGTCGACGCAAAACATGAACGAGCGAAACGCTTTTATGAAAAATATGGTTTTTCGCCTATTGAAACGCAGCACTTAACCTTATATCTGCCTTTGAACACAGCCCTTCAGGCACTCCAGTCTGCTGCTGGCCCTGTGTTTAGCCGCTAAACACAGCATCCCAGCCTCGTTAGCATCAAGACTTGCGCTGCGCTTCGATTGTCGCTGACATCCTCTTCCGTGCATAACACCACAACCAAATTCAAATGGTTAACGTTTTTGCAGGTATCCGCAATCCCCATCTATGTTTAGCCGCTAAACAGTTTGTCCACGATGGGAATCACCCTCACTAGCAGGGTTGAGTCAAAGAAATGAGGGGTCGGCTTTGCTGCGAGAGGTCATCCGCCAACACAGGAGGACAAAAATGCTCAAAAGTTTGTTATTGAACTGTGTTGTGTTTGGGACAGTGGGCAATTGCGTTGCTGACCAGATATCCAACACACAATTCAGTCCAGTATTGATTGCCAGCCCCGTCTTCGTAGAAGCTCTTGAAAGCAACGACGACAGAAAAGTCTTGCCGCTCAATGACGCTGAAGGCGTCTGGATGGATAACTCCGGAAGTGCGCAACGTACTGCGTATCGCGTTGATTTTGTCGGTCGGTGCGGCTCCTGGACCAATGATCCCCTCGGAGCGCCTCAAACCCCCGGGATCTCCTGCCAACCCCTCGAACCATCGATACGCCTGCTCGATAGCATCGCTTCCAACGAAAATCTGTCCGGTTCCCCCAACTCGCAAAGCGGGGGTTTTACCAAGATTGCCACTGAAAACATTAACCATGATGGGCTTGCCCGGCTCGAACAAGATGGGTTCGGCGTGAAGCACCACATAGGGCCGCTGATCCAGGATGAACAGGTCCCTCGTCGTCATCCACTGCATAAAGGATATTACGACCCCGCACATCGCGATCAGCGCCGTAATTCCGGTCAGTATTACTACCCACTTGTTGAACCGAGCCGCAGTTTCCAGATTGGCCACTCTTTGCTCGAATTTCTCATAGCCACTGGCTTGGTGATTTATTCCCATGCCCAATTGCTCCACCGTTTTAACCGTCGTGGGTTCGCCATTTTGGTGGTGCTGTACATCTCGGCTTTCGTCCTGATCTTTCATGCGTTCAGTGTCTTGCTATTTATTTAAAGGCTGTTCGTAAAG
>CAYTSJ010000154.1:0-5628 GCA_964440385.1 uncultured Pusillimonas sp.
CCAGAGCCAGCAAGGCCAACAGGGACGCCACCGAGAATGCGGCGACTGACTCGTATTCGTTGTAAAGGATTTCGACATGCAGCGGCATGGTGTTGGTTTGTCCGCGGATATGCCCTGACACCACAGAAACGGCCCCAAACTCACCCATGGCCCGGGCGTTACACAGGATGACTCCGTACAGTAGCCCCCATTTGATGTTCGGCAGGGTTACCCGCCAGAAGGTTTGCCATCCGGAAGCCCCCAGCACAATGGCCGCCTGTTCTTCATCGTTGCCTTGTGCCTGCATCAGCGGGATCAGTTCGCGGGCAATGAACGGGAAGGTGACGAAGATCGTGGCCAGAATAATCCCCGGCACCGCGAAAACGATCTTGATGTCGTGCTCGGCCAGCCAGGGGCCCAGCCAGCCCTGTGCGCCGAAGACCAGCACATAAATCAGGCCGGCGACAACCGGCGAGACTGAAAAAGGCAAGTCGATCAATGTCGTCAAGAATGCCTTGCCCCTGAAGTCGTACTTGGCAATCGCCCACGCCGCCGCTACTCCGAACACCAGGTTCAAAGGAACGGCAAACAGCGCCGTTAGCAAGGTCAGTCGTATCGCAGCCAGTGCATCGGGATGAATGATGGCTTGCCAATAGACGTCCCAGCCTTTGCGCAGGGCCTCTGTAAAGACGGCTGCCAGGGGTAAGACCAGAAACAGCAGCATGAAGCCGAGCGCAGTCGTTATTAATAGCCAGCGCACCCAGCGCGCTTCAGTCAGGGGACCCGGGGCGTTTTTCATGGCAGGATGACTCATAGTGCCGGCCCCGAGCGTTTTCTGTGCCAGGCTTGCAAGCCATTGATCAAGAGCAACATGACAAAGGAAATCACCAGCATGACACTGGCCACGGCGGTTGCGCCGGCGTAGTCATATTGTTCGAGTTTGCCGATGATGATCAGCGGTGTGATTTCAGACACCATAGGGACATTACCTGCGATAAAAATCACTGAGCCATACTCGCCCATCGCCCGGGCAAATGCGAGGGCAAACCCTGTCAGCAGTGCGGGCAGTATGGTGGGCAAAATGACCTTGAAAAAAGTTTGTAGCCGGTTGGCACCCAGGCATAAGGCGACCTCTTCCAGTTCGCGCTCGCTGTCTTCCAGTACCGGCTGCACCGTACGAACCACAAAAGGCAAGCCGATAAAAATCAGTGCTATCACAATCCCTTTCGGGTTGAAGGCCAGGTCAATACCCAGTGGCACCAATAGCTGGCCTATCCAGCCGTTATTGGCCAGAACCGCCGTCAGGGCAATACCGGCAACTGCAGTCGGCAATGCAAAGGGCATGTCAACCATGGCATCGATGATTTTTTTTCCCGGAAAGGAATAGCGCACCAGAACCCAGGCCACCAGCAACCCGAATACCATGTTGATCAGTGCGGCGATCAGCGACGTCAAGAAGGTCAGCTTGTAGGAAGCAACGACCCTTGGCGAACTGATGGCCTCCCAAAACTGGGGCCAGGTCAGCGACAGGGTTTTAAAGATCAGGGCGCTGAGCGGGATCAGCACGATCAGCGCCAGATAAAGCATGGAATAGCCCAAGGTCAGGTTGAACCCTGGCAAGACACGTTTGAACGACATGGTTTACTTGCCGACGGTATAGAGCTTGTCGAATAAGCCACCATCGTTAAAGTGCTCTTTCTGGGCTTCGCCAAGCGAGCCAAAGTACTCCTCGACGGTAAACAGTTTCAGGGGCTTGAACGTGCTTTCATATTGTTTCAGGACACTGTCCAGGCGGGGGCGAATGCCATGCTTGGCGGCGATTTCCTGGCCGGTGGGCGAATACAGGAAGTCCAGATAGGCGCGCGCTTGTTCAGCAGAGCCCTTCTTGGCGACGGTGCGCTCGACGATCGCGACCGGGTTCTCGGCAATGATGCTTGCCGAGGGGTGAATCGCTTCAACCTTGCCTTTGCCGAATTCGCGTTCAACGGAAACCACTTCAGATTCAAAAGTCACCAGGACGTCACCAATGTTTCGTTGCAGGAAGATGCCGGTGGCATCGCGTCCGCCGCGCGCCAGAACCGGCACGTTCTTGTACAGGTTGCCGACGAACTCCTGTGCCTGAGCGCGGGTACCGCCTTTGCTCAGCACATTGCCCCAGGCGGCCAGGTAGGCCATGCGGCCATTGCCTCCGGTTTTGGGGTTGACGACAACAACCTGGACGCCGGGTTTGATCAGGTCGTCCCAGTCTTTAATGTTCTTGGGGTTGCCCTGACGCACAAGGAACAACATGGTCGATGTGGTGGGGGCCGCATTGTGAGGGAATTTTTGTCGCCAGTCTTTGGCGACCAGGTCTTTGCTGGCCAGGAAATCAATGTCAGTCGTGGTGTTCATGGTGACCACGTCAGCATCCAGGCCGTCGGCAACGGCACGGGCCTGCGCCGAAGAGCCGCCATGCGATTGATCAATTTTGATGTCTTTGCCAGTGGTTTTTTTGTAATGCTCAACGAAGGCGGCATTGAAGTCCTTGTAGAACTCGCGCGCAACGTCGTAAGAGGCGTTTAACAGGGCTGGTTCTGCGGTCAGGCCGGGGGTTGCCAGCATCAGGGCTGAGACAGTCAGCGCGGTTTTCAGAAAAGCTTTCATGAGATCACTCTGCAAATGATGTGGAGATGACCGTATTCTGTCCGTCTTTCTTGATAATCGAAACGAATAAAAGAGAATGTATTAATAGCCATGGGTTTTAAAATTTTCGCTTTGGCGCGGTTGCGCCAGTTTGCGAGATGCGCATAGCTGATTTTTCTTATAAGGACATGACAAAAATGTTCTTTTGGGGAGGCCGCAAGTTGCTTAGGATGATCGTTTGATTTTTATCATTGGGCTTTCCCATGACTCACCCTGAATTACTTTGGACTATCCCGGTACCTGCCCCTGATGAGGGTGCCGTGACACGTCGCGCCGAGGGTCTGGACGAACGGTTACGGCAAATCGCCTCCAGTCACTCAAACGTGCGCTTTGCCAGCAGCATGGCTGTCGAGGACATGGTCGTGATGGATGCCATTGCCAGAACAGGTGTACCCATTTCTGTCTTCACGCTGGATACTTTGCGCTTGCATCCTCAGTCTGTCGACATGATCGAGCGGGCCAGTCTCCATTACGGTATTCGCATCGAACGGTTCGTTCCGCAGCCCTCGGCAGTTGAAGCGTATGCGCAGACGTTTGGTCTGAACGGCTTTTACGACAGCATTGAAGCTAAAGAACAATGTTGTCAGGTGCGCAAGGTTCAACCCTTGGCCGAGGCGCTGAAAACAGCGTCGGCCTGGATGACGGGTCAGCGTAGCGGGCAGGGGGTCACCCGGTCTGTACTTGCACTGCACGAGTTCGATACGCAACGCGGCATTGACAAATACAACCCGATCCATGACTGGACCGAGGATGAGGTATGGGCCTACATCCATCAGTACGCGGTTCCTTTCAATCCCTTGTATCGCGAGGGCTATGCCAGCATTGGGTGCGACCCATGCACGCGCCCGATACGCCAAGCGGAAGGTGTGAGGGCAGGACGCTGGTGGTGGTTGCAGGAAACCAGCAAAGAGAGTGGTTTACATATCAACACGTCATCATCATGAAATTGAATAACGCTTATCTTGATTGGCTCGAAAGCGAGTCTATTTACATCATCCGTGAGGTGGTGGCTCAAAGTAAAAATCCGGCCATGCTGTTTTCCGGGGGTAAAGACTCTATCGTGATGTGCCATCTGGCGCGCAAAGCGTTTGCTTTTGGCTCGCGTCTGGTACGTTTGCCGTTTCCGCTGGTGCATATTGATACGGGTCATAACTATCCCGAAGTGATTGAGTTTCGGGATGCCGTGGTGGCACGTGACCACGAGCGTCTGGTGGTCGGGCATGTTGAAGATTCGCTGGCGCGTGGCACGGTAACGTTGCGCCGCCCGACGGATTCCCGCAACGCCGCCCAGGCGGTGACCTTGCTTGAAACCATTGCCGAGCATGGGTTTGACGCCCTGATGGGCGGTGCCCGTCGCGACGAAGAAAAGGCGCGCGCCAAAGAGCGCATCTTTTCGTTTCGCGATGAATTTGGTCAGTGGGATCCCAAAGCACAACGTCCGGAATTGTGGCGTTTGTATAACGCCCGGATTTTTCCGGGTGAAAGTATGCGTGTCTTCCCGATCTCCAACTGGACAGAGCTGGATGTCTGGCAATACATCGCCCGCGAAAACATCGAGTTGCCTGCCATTTATTACGCGCATGACCGCGAGGTGGTCAGGAAAGGCAGTTTGCTGGTGCCTGTAACACCTATTACCCCCAAAGCGCCTGAAGAAACCTCGGAAGTCATACGCGTCCGGTTCCGGACCGTGGGGGATATCAGCTGTACCTGTCCTGTAGAAAGCCGGGCAGCGAATGCCTGGGATATTGTTGAAGAAACGGCGCTGGCCACCGTGACCGAGCGCGGGGCTACCCGGATGGATGATCAGACCAGTGAGGCGTCCATGGAAAAACGTAAAAAAGAGGGGTATTTCTGATGGCATCCGGTTTGATTCGTTTCATTACCGCGGGCAGTGTGGACGACGGAAAGAGCACGCTGATCGGTCGATTGTTGTTTGATACAAAAGCCGTTCTGGCCGATCAGGTTCAAACGCTGTCGTCGGCCCGCCATACCCGGGTTCGCGCCAACGATGCTGACTTTGACCTGGCTTTGCTGACCGATGGTCTTGAGGCTGAGCGTGAGCAGGGCATCACGATTGATGTGGCCTACCGATATTTCGCTACGGCGAACCGCAAGTTTATTGTTGCGGACGCCCCGGGGCATGAGCAGTACACCCGTAACCTGGTGACTGGGGCGTCGCAATCGGATGCGGCCGTGATTCTGGTGGACCCGACCCGCCCGGGGCTGGGTGCCGACGTGGCTCATGTGTCTCTGCTGGCCCAGACCAAGCGACATACCGCAATTGTTCGACTACTGGGTCTGCCGCATGTGGTGTTTGCCATCAACAAGATGGACCTGATCGGCTTTGATCAGACCGCTTTCGAACGGATCAGCGCCGAGATCGGGCGTCTTGCGGCTAAGTTGGGCGTGCGTAGTTTTGATGTCATTCCTGTTTCTGCGCTTGCCGGGGACAACGTCGTATTTCCTTCAGTGAACATGCCCTGGTACACCGGCCCGACGTTGTTGCAATGGCTAGAGTCCCGTGAAGACACGGTAGCCGCCGCCCTCCCGGTTGCGGATTCGTCCGGGCGTGACGGCGTAGGGGGAGCCGGTTTCCACCCATTCGACACCCATACCGGCCAACTCGGCCCGAACCGCCCGGTCGATCAGGTCAATATCTTCACCGTCGTGGATACGCTCATCGCCGCGGGACTCTACTCCAACATCTACAACCGTCCCGTGCAGATCATGCCGTGGTACGAGGAGGCAAAGGCCGCAAACGGCAACGAAATCGTCTGGTATACGGAATACGACGCGCTGCTCGCGCGCTACACGACCGATCCCTACGGCAAGCTCTTCTTCTCGCTCGCGCGGGAATACTATGACCGCAGCAACAACGTGCAGGGGTTCATCGAAGTGAAAAACTCCCTGCGCAAGGTGCTTTCCCAGGCGATCGACTATCAAAGCGTATACGGCGAGCAGATGCTC
>CAYTSJ010000155.1:0-5591 GCA_964440385.1 uncultured Pusillimonas sp.
GATATTTTCCACCTACGAACTGAAAGCCGATAGCTGGGTAGACGGGTTATACAGCTGGATGAGCCAGGATACCGGGGAATAAATAAGTCATGATCAGGCCGCCACGACGGAACTGAACTGAAATATCGGACTGAACGTTGCCACCCTCAGTAATTTCCTTGATTTATTGACCAATACTCAACATGCAATTATGAAAATTTAGTACATTTGAAAATTGTTAACAAAATATTGACTTAGCCTGCTGCGAACGAAATATGATTTTTTCAAATTTAACCATTCGAGCCAAACTGTACCTGTCTTATGCCGTGTTGGCCTCGCTGGTCATTCTGGTTGCAGGCATCGCCTCATTTAACCTGGAAAAGGCTGATACCCGTTTCTTGGGCTACGCTAACGGCCTCGCGCCCCGCGCGATCGTGGCAGCTGAAATTGAAGCCGCTGTGACCCAGCGTGCCATCTCTGCCCGTAATCTGGTGCTCGTCACCGACCCCAAAGATATCGCCATCGAACGCGACAAGGTGATGGCAGCCCATAAGACTGCCGGAGAAAGCGTCAAGAAACTTCAAGACATGATTGCCGCAGCGACCAACACCACTGAAGAAGGTTACAAGCTGGTTAAACGCATTACCGACGCCGAAACGGCGTATGGTCCTGTGGCACTGAAAATTGTGGATATGGCGCTCAATGGTCAACGCGACGCAGCGATTGCCATCATGAACAGCGATTGCCGCCCACTGCTCGACCAACTTTTGCAGGCAACACGTACGTTTGCCGAGGCTTCGGGGCGTCGGGGCCAGGAATTGCGCCAAGAGGCTGATGCGCAAAGCACACTCCAAAGTCGCATCCTCTGGCTGGTCAGTATTCTGGCCACTGCAATCGCGTTATTTTCAGGGATACGGCTAACCCGCAACATCACCCGGCCCTTGCTCAAAGCGGCAAGAGTTGCTGACCATATTGCCAACGGCGACCTTAACAACCCCATTCACGTGAAAAGCAATGACGAAGTGGGTCAATTGCTGCATGCACTGCAGCGTATGCAAGGCAGCCTGGTGAATACCGTCAGCAGCGTACGTGAAGCGTCGCAAAGTGTGGCGACATCAAGTGCGGAAATTGCCCAGGGCACATGGGATCTCAGAGGCCGTACGGAAAGCCAGGCCAGCGCTCTGGAAGAAACCGCCGCTTCAATGGAAGAGCTGGGCAGCACCGTTCAGCACAATGCCAGCAATGCTGCCCAGGCCAAACAACTGGCTCAGCAAGCCTCGCAAATTGCACAACAAGGCGGCGAAACCGTGGCTCAGGTTGTCACTACGATGCAAGGCATCAGTGAATCGAGCCGCAAAATTTCAGACATTATCGCCGTCATTGACAGCATCGCCTTTCAGACCAACATCCTGGCCCTGAATGCGGCGGTGGAAGCTGCCCGGGCTGGTGAGCAAGGTCGCGGTTTTGCGGTTGTGGCTGGCGAAGTTCGAACCCTGGCCCAGCGCAGCGCAGCTGCCGCACGTGAGATCAAAGATCTGATCCTTGACAGCGTCTCGCGCGTCGAGCAGGGTTCTGAACTTGTCAACCACGCCGGTTCTACGATGGCTGATATTGTGACCAGTATTCGCCACGTCAGTGATATCGTCGCCGAGATTAGTGCGGCCAGTGTTGAGCAGAGCAGTGGCGTCAACCAGATTGGGCTGGCCGTCAGCCAGATGGATGGCGCGACCCAGCAAAATGCAGCCATGGTCGAGGAAATGACGGCCGCCACGTCTAGCCTGAACTCACAAGTCCAAGAACTGGTCAACGCCGTTGCCGTGTTCAAGCTGGGTGACCACGACACACGCCGGGATCATCACTCGGCTATCGCTCATCAACCCGTTTTGCTGAACTAGGTCCAGGCACTGGGGCGGTCTGTATCACGACAGCCCCGGTCTGCAGGATGTTCTTAGGTGCCGGCAGGTAACAACCGCCGTATCGTGGTTTCATGCTGTGGATAGGCCGACAGCAACGCCGAAGCCGAGGCCAGTTCGAATTCTGAAAACTCAAAGCCTGGGGCCACAGTACAACCGACCAGCGCAAAGCTGTCAGGGTTAACCAGTTCGGCCCCAAACCAGCATCCGGCAGGAACAACGGCCTGATAGACACAACCCTCTTGCTCTAGCGCAGGACCAAGCCGGTGAGTCAACAATTCGCCTTCGGGCGTCAGCACGTGCACGTTTAACGGGCTACCTGCGTAAAAATGCCAGGCTTCGTCTGAGGCAATGCGGTGCCAGGCGGAATATGCCCCATTGTTCAACAGGTAATAAATCGCCGTGGAACTGGCGCGCACAGCACCATCGGCCAAGCGTTTTACCTGATCGACCGCACGGTAGCTTTCAGTATAAAAGCCGCCTTCCGGATGGGGTTTAAGCTTGAGTTGCTGCACCAGTGTCGCAACCTGTGCAGAATAAGCGGATGTATTGGCAAGACTCATGGACGAAGTTTAAAGTGGAAAAAGTCGGGTAACCCGGCCAGGCTTGGGGGAAGTATCTAAAAAACCTTAGCCTTTCAAGGCCAGAATACGACGGGCACCGTTCAGCACAATCAGGGCAACGACAGTGCCAATGATCAGGTCAGGGTACGCGGAACCGGTCAACGCGACGAGGCCACCCGCCAGAATCACCCCCACATTGATGATCACGTCATTGGCCGAAAAAATCCAGCTGGCTTTCATGTGCGCCCCGCCATCGCGGTGCCTTGAAATCAACATCAGACACGTCACATTAGCCAGCAGGGCCAGCGCCGACATGACCATCATCAAACCGGATTCAGGCTCGCTCCCCCATACAAACCGGCGCAGGACATCCAGCAGTACGGTAACGGCCAGCACCATTTGCAACAGACCCGCCATTCGGGCGGCCTGGAGTTGTCGCGTAACACCGCGACCAACGGCAAAGAGCGCAACGCCATACACCGCTGCATCAGCAAACATATCCATGGCGTCGGCAATTAAACCCGTCGACTGGGCCAACCACCCTACCCCTAACTCAGCCAGGAACATGCCCGCATTGATCAACAACAAGGTGCGCAGAACACCAGATTCAGAGTTTGCAGCTTGCGTGGCTCTCAACCCTTCTGCGCGCGCTTGATCGTCAGCGGGCTTTGTCACATCAAGACGAGCCCCTAGCCCCAAGGGCAAAAGGGCAGACGTCAGCGAATCCACAGGCCCGTCATGGATGACGCGCAACTGACGACCCGGCAGATCAAAAGCCAGTGAACGCACCCCGGGCAACGGTTCAAGCGCCAGCCGGATCATGCGCTCTTCCGAAGGACAATCCATTTTTGGAATCGTCCAGCGACTCTCGAACTCCCCCGCATCGTGCTCAGCGGCGCGCTCCGTGGAGACAGAACCGGTTCCGGGCGAACAGCCCTGGTGACAACCACAGGACTTTGAAACATCGTTCACGACAACTCCTTCAAACCGGAATACGGGTTTCAAACCAGCCTGGCACTATAGGTTTGAAGTGCCGCCAACGCCACTGTCAGCAAAGAACACGACACCCCGGCCTTGTTGGCCCGGCGTACCATGTCACCCACCAGGTGCTCGCCTTCGATAGGCAAGCCGGCACGCATGTCGCGGTACATCGATGAATTGAAGGACGAATTCGGGTTTGTCAAAACACGTTGATAGCCTGCCACGGCTTGCGGATGCATAGGGTGGCCTTCGGCCTGGGCCGTTTCGACACATTCCTGGAACATTTGCAGCGCAATCTGCCCCCCGACATGACTGCGCATGTACTCACCCACTGTCCCTTGCAACAGGCAATTGACAGCACCCAGCGACGCCATGCGACAGAACTTGTCCCACATATCGTCAATAATGTGATCGCTGAACTCGGTATCAATGCCGGCACCTGACAGCACCTGCCATACCTTTTGTGCCATCTCGACCTGGGCAGGTTCACGAGCCCCAACCGTAATACTGCTGTAGGCATTGGCCACATGGATATGGGTCGGGTCGGCCTGGGTAGCAATCGTTTTGGCAATACCACCTAACACACGATCAGCGCCAAACGCGGCATCTAGCGCATCCAGATGGCGCAGACCGTTCAACAAGGGCAACACCCAGGTCGTTGGCCCAACAACGGGACGAATATCTGAGATCGCACCGTCAAGCGCATAGGCCTTGTTCGTCAAGATGACCAGATCATAGTGGGCCTGCAACCCTTCGGCCGTGACAGTATCAGGCTTGAATGCGTACTCGCCTGCTGGCGTCACCACTGTCAAACCTTGAGCGTCGAGCAGCGTTTTACGAGCCGGTCGAACCAGAAACTGAACATCAACCCCTGCACGGTGCAAACTGGCCCCGAACAAACCACCCACAGCACCTGCACCCACAACGAGAATCTTCATGACATTACCTTCGACTGATCTGAAACGACGAAAACGAAACAGGTGTTAAACCCTGATATGAACAAAACCTGCCTCTTGAACTTATGGGCTGAAGTTTAAGACACCTTGGCCACCTTCCCGAACCCCCTGCATGTCAAAACCGTCTAAAGAAAGTCAGAAATCAATTCAAAAAAGGGCCATAAACCACTAATTTATTTGTTTATTTTTAAATATCTTTGCTATGATTGAAGACTCGTGAATTGCTGGAACTCACATGCAGCCTAAATCTATTTTCCGTCGAATCTGCGCATTTGCTGGCGCTTGCCTGGTTAGTATGGCGCTATCACCCGCCGCTTGGGCCGACAACATGCAGTCCGAATCGGTCTTTGTACAAGATTTGGCCAGCAAATCAGTGCTATACGACAAAAATAGTGAAGATGTTCGCCCCATTGCATCCATCACCAAACTCATGACCGCCCTGGTGGTTGCCGAATCAAACTTGTCACTGCAACAAACGCTTAGCATTAGCGACGACGACGTCGATCGCTTGCGTAATTCCCGTTCGCGCCTGGCGGTGGGCACCCAACTGACGCGTGCCGACATGTTGCATCTGGCACTCATGTCCTCTGAAAACCGTGCTGCTCATGCCTTGGGGCGCAACTATCCCGGCGGTATTGTGGCCTTTGTACGCGCCATGAACGACAAGGCGCGTGCCTTGGGTATGCGTCACACACGTTTCGTTGACCCCACTGGTTTGTCTGCTAACAACGTCTCTACGCCTCGCGATCTGGTCAAGTTATTGCGTGCTGTTAACAAGCATTCGGTCATCCGCCGTTATACCGTCAGCGACCAGCATCACATCAAACTCAAAAACGGTCGTCAACTGGCCTATAACAACACCAATCGCCTGGTCAAAAGCAACGATTGGGACATCAACGTGTCAAAAACCGGCTTTATCAATGAAGCCGGTTTGTGCCTGGTCATGCTCACCCGCATTGATAACCGCGATGTGGCCATGGTGTTCCTGAATTCCCAGGGCCGCTATTCGCGCATCGGTGATGCCGTCCGTGTTCGCAATTACGTCGAAAAACATGTCAATCTGGCCATGCTGAAGTAAGTATGTGTATTGCCTACCTGGCGTGGCAGGCACACCCCGACTGGCCTTTGTTTATTGCCGCCAACCGGGACGAATTCCACATGCGCCCGGCCCGTCCTGCGGCCCCATGGTCCGACCATCC
>CAYTSJ010000156.1:0-5569 GCA_964440385.1 uncultured Pusillimonas sp.
CCGAAGACCCCAAGCTGTCGCTTGACGACGAGCTGGCTCGCGCTCGCGGCCAGGAAAGAGACCTTCTTGCTGAAATTCTCAAATCCAGAAAAAACGCCTGGCGAATTGCTATCGGCGCTGGCGTATTAGCTTTCACATCCGTTTTTGCTGTGGCCAGCCTGACACCACTCAAGGCGGCACCAGAGCTGCATGTCATCCGCGTCGATAACGCCACCGGCATGATTGAAAACGTGACCCGTCTGGCAGATCCAAAAGAAGACTATGGTGAACGCATCGCACGCTTTTTCATACATCAGTATGTCTTGGCCTGCGAAAGCTACGACTGGTACACGATTCAAAATCATTACGAACGCTGTGCCCTGTTCAGCGATCCAGCAGTTCAGCAGGCTTACTACAGCAAATTCAAAGGCGACAAAGCCCTTGATCAGTTGTACGGCGACCATACAAGGGTACGGATCAACGTGCGCTCGATCACCTTGGGGCCTAACAAAAGTGCGACGGTTCGATTCACACGACGCTTTGAACATCGCATGAATCAGGCAGTTGGAAAGGACGAACACCTCCTAGCGACCCTCTCATACGGCTTCATCGACGCTGATTTGTCTGAAGCTGTCGGTCGCGAAAACCCGCTGGGCTTTCAGGTCTATAGCTACGGTACCGATATAGAGGTGGGTGGCAAATGACCTGGCTCTATTTATTTGAATGGCTGGGCGCATTGCTCGGCCTTGCAGGCGCAGCGCTTTTAGCTGCCAATCATCGACTTTCAGGCTGGGGATTCCTGGCCTTTCTTTTGTCCAACGTCTGCTGGATCACCTATGCGTTGATGACCAATGCCTACGGACTCATTGCCATGCAGGCCGGATACACCGTCATCAGCGTGTTTGGCCTGTGCCGATGGCTGCTGATCCCTTCACTGCCTAAATCTTCCCGAAACAAATGAGGTAACCGCACTATGCAATCGCAGAAAGATCAGGACTTGGCTGCTCGTCTGGAGCAGGCACATCAACTCTCCAATGCACAGCGCCTGGCACTATTGAAAGACTTAGAGCGCTACGCTGCTCGTGATCTCTATGGTGCAAGTCGGCTTTGCAAAGATCACTTGAGTAAGCAAGCAGATTTGCGTTTACCCCTGTCCATCCAGGTCGCTCCAACGGTGGCTAAGCACTTCGAGATGCGTATGGAAGCTCAGCGACGGGCGGTGGACTTGTACTTTGAACAAGACCGCCAAGTGCGACAACCCCAGGATGGCAAGCAATACGTTGGGCCAGTGGTGGGTACTACGCCAAATTGTGTTGTTCAGCTCGATAAAGAAACCGGTGATTTGATCGTCCATGCAAAAACCAGCCTGGTCTGTGCCTTCGAAGCGGCTGAAAGAGACAAAGACCTTGCCATTCACTATCCAAATGTTGCCATCGGTGGGGTGGGATTGGTCACAAGAATGGATACCGAAAAGCAAATGGACACTGGGATGGCGTTTGGTCGAGAGGCTCAAGCGTCGAAATCTGAACATTCAATGGAACGTGGCTTATGACCTTGCGAAAGCTAACAGCACTTGGCTTGGCTCTGATGGTGTTTATCACTCCAGGCCAATCCCATGCCCTTGACAACCCCAAAGCATCCCCCAAAGACGCTCGAATCCGAAGCACGGATTACGACGACGCTAACGTCATCGCCGTCTCCACCGTTGCGGGGGTTACCACCCATATTGTGTTGGCAGATGACGAGTCTTACGTAACACACGCATTCGGTGATGCCCAGGCGTATGACTTTCAGCAAGTGGGCAAACACCTGCTGCTCAAGCCCATCGTTCATCAGGCCGACACAAATTTGATTGTGATCACGGACAAACGCAACTACGCGTTCCTTTTACAAAATGCGGCACCTGGCAAAGGCAAGGAGACACACCGCATCACGCTCAATTATCCAGAGAGCGCGGCCGCAATCTCCGCCGCCCAAGCTAATCAAACCATGGTGAATCAAGCCCTGGACCAAACAGGCATCGCCATCAACTGGCAAGGCTACACCATGAGTGGTGATCAGTCTTTGGCACCGGTCAACGCATGGGACGATGGGGCGCAGACCTGGCTGCGCTTTGCACCCGGCCAGGATTTGCCTGCTGTCTACTTTGTCGATGCTGACGGCAACGAAGTCATTGCCAATCGGCATATGGCAGATGCCCACACGATTGTGATGCACCGCACAGCGGCGAAATGGCATCTTCGACTTGGCGACCAGGTCTTGGCTATCCACAACGAAAGCGCTCAGCAAACCCGGGCTTTACCCACACGTACCATTTCGCCCGAAGTTGAACGTGTTCTGCGCACGGAGGCCAAGCAATGAGTTGGTTCAAGTCTAAACGCGACAGTTCTCCAGCAGTCGATGCTGTCGCTCAAATTGAGGCTGACGTCGAATCGCTCAGCGGGGACCGCGGTCAGCCAAACTTTAGTGATGTGGCCAAGCCCATGGCCCCCGGCGCAAAGGGCTTTCTGACGTTGTTAGCATTTGCCGTATTAGTGCTTATTGTGGTTTTGATCGCCCGTTTAAATCGCACCGATTCTTCCGAAGGGGCTAAGAATCAGTTCTCACGCCCCAAAATTGAAAACATATTGCCAGAGTTAAAACTGGCATCACCCACAACCCCGCTTGCACCCACACCTCAACCTGCGAAAGAGCCCAGCGCCCCAATCGTTCCCGAGCTGAGCAAAGTGACAACGCCGAGCAACGAAAAGCAGACCTCACTTCTCTTTGACGATCCTGTCGAGAAACGCAGGCTCACACCAGGGTTACAGGGCCAACAAACCAGCCAACAGACCTCGCAGAATACCGGCACAACAAAGAACAGCGGCGCTACCCAAGCCCGCGATGAAGGCCCGATGGCCGAGAAGTTGCGCCCGCTTCGTTTGACCATGGCCAAGGCCGGGTTACTGCATGACAGGGATCTGTTACTGACGCAAGGCGCAATGATTGACTGTGTGCAGCAGACGAAGTTTGTCTCTGCACAAGCAGGCATGATCACTTGCTATGCCACACGCGAAGTGCGTTCGGCCAGTGGTCGTGTTGTTCTGATCGACCCCGGGACCATCTTTGTGGGTTACCAGCAAAGCGTCCTGGCCCATGGCCAGCCTCGCATCGGCATTGTGTGGTCACGGCTGGAAACACCACAAGGTGTTGTGGTGCATCTGGATTCGCCAGGCACCGGAGCGTTAGGTGAAGCAGGTCTTGATGGCGAGATTGATAGTCACTTTGCGGCTCGATTTGGTGGGGCCATCATGATTAGCCTCATAGGGGATTTGGGCAACTGGTTAAGTCGTCAAGGTGGTGGAAACAACAACGAAGGCAGCATCCGTTTTGACAACTCCAGCGACGCTGCGCAGCAAGCCGTCACCACTGTTCTTGATAACACCATCAACATCCCACCGACCTTGTATCGCAATCAAGGCGGCAGGATTGGCATCTACGTTGCCCGGGATCTGGACTTCAGTAGCGTCTATTCCCTTCAACCGGCACAAAGCCGCGCACCCCAAGCGCTGACGCAGCGCTAACTCCCGACTCACTGGACCTCTCTCCAGGAGAGTCCGGGCCATATCTAAAGTCCCACACACCGGGATTACCTGGTGGGTGGCCTTTTGTACTTTCATTTTGGCTGAATTTATCTATGACACTTCACTCTTTGGCTGTGGCCCAGAACAACACAAAGCCCGCAGCGCCCCTCTCTGATCATGAGTCCAACTCAACCAAAGGACTCGCGTTGCGACAAATGTTGCGACCCGTCTCTGTCTATCTGCAAGATACAGAAGTTCGTGAAATTACGATTCCTAGGCCAGGGACAATCTTTCTTCGAATCAAGGGCGAGTGGATCGAAAAATCCGCACCCGAATTAACTTTTGATTATCTGCAGGCGTTGGTCGCTGCGATGGCCAGCTACAACAACGTCAATTTCTCGCCCATCATGTCGCTGAAACTTCTTGATGGCGAACGTGGCCAGGTCATGCAACCGCCTGCAGTGATTGACGGGACGCTGTCGCTGAACATTCGTAAGCACAGTTCAATTGTCAAAAGCCTGGATGAGTTGGCCAAAGAAGGCGCTTTCAGCCGATGGGAAGATACCAGCGAACCGATTTTCCAAAAAGAACTACTGGGCGAGGTTGACCGCCAGCTCCTCGAATTCAAACGCCATGGAGATATGCGAGCTTTCCTGGAGCTTGCGGTACTGAGCCACAAGAACATCATCATTGGCGGCAAGACCGGCTCAGGCAAAACGACCTTCGCCCGTAGTCTGATTGAAAAAATACCTTCCAATGAAAGGCTTATCACCATCGAGGATGTTCATGAGCTTTTCTTGCCCAGTCATCCGAATCGAGTCCACCTTCTCTATGGCACAGGGGCCGGGCAAATCAGCGCAACCGATTGTGTTGCCGCGTGCATGCGTAGTTCACCGGATCGGATTTTCTTGTCAGAGCTGCGCGGTTCGGAGGCTTGGGAATATCTGGCCGCGTTGAACACAGGCCACCCAGGCTCTATCACGACCATTCACGCGAATAGCGCTCGCGATATTTTTGATCGCGTCGCCATGCTGATCAAGCAATCCGTTGCAGGCAATCAGATTGACGTCGATACGCTACGCGGCTACCTGTACTCAACCTTGGATATCGCCCTTTATTTTGCCAACTACCAATTGGCTCAGGTGTACTTCAATCCGCTTCGACCTGGTGCGATCGCTTAACCAAGACCCAAAGGAAACCATATGACGCGCACCCGACACGAGCACAGCCTGCGCAACCAGGACGTTGGGCAGGCTTACATGATCATGCTGGACATTTACGACCACTGCCAGCGCCAAGGGTTGAGCGCTCAAGAAACCCTGAACGCCATCAAGAACGCCAATCCATGGCGCGCAAGCGATCGTTGGCCCAACCGTGCCTGGTCGATTGCTCTGCGCGAGTTTTGTCGGGATTTTGAAATTCCGACCACAAAAGCCCCTACTGTACCCGCCAGCCGGTCTGTTAATTAGCAGGACTGTCATGACTGCCATCCAATGCCCTCCTGGTGCTTCGGCACCGAATCCGTTGCAATCTGCACCGACCTTTATGTCGAAAACACTTACACCGCTCGATCGCATTAAAGCGATGGCGCAAGGCGCACAGCAAAAGCACATCGAGATGACCGAGTCGGACGGCTCGACCGTTGACCCAGTGGCCACAGAAAAAGCGGAAGCCCCCCCCTCAATGCTTCGAAACGCCCCAACAGGCGATGCGCAGCGCGACCTTTTTACCCCGCCGATGTGGGATATCTCAACCCGAGACAGCCGATCAATGATGGATGTAGCCGTCTTTCGTCTCTCAAAGCGCGATAAGCGACCCGGCGAAACGATTCACTACGACCTCGCAGACGGCTACATCGAGGTCAAGGCTGGCCCAGATGGCATGGCATCTGTCTGGGACTACGACATCATTCTTATGGCCATCTCGTACCTCACCGAGGCCATGAACCGGTACCGCGATGGGCGCGCAGAGAAACCAACACGGCTGATTCGACCCAGCGTGATGGAGATTTTGAAGTTTTGTCGACG
>CAYTSJ010000157.1:0-5516 GCA_964440385.1 uncultured Pusillimonas sp.
TTCCTGTCTATAACGAGGAAAAGAACATTGAAGCTTGCCTAAAGAACGTAAAGGTGGCGCTTGACGGCAGCAGCCGCTTTGCGCTTACGCTCGGCTGTAGGCTTTTCGTAGAATTCGCGCGAACGCAGTTCGGTCAGAAGACCATTTTTTTCGATGGTGCGTTTGAAGCGACGCAGTGCGGCTTCAAAGGGCTCGTTTTCTTTAAGACGAACGGTAGGCATGTATTCGGTAGCCTTTATGGTTAAATGTAAATGATGAAAAGGTAAAAATCTATAAAACCAATATGGTTAGCCTAGGACTATAGCACGAATCAACCGTTTCGAACACCCTTTCTGACCCAGGCTTCCAGCTGATGCGGGCGAAGGCTATCGTAATCTTCGAATGGCTGATGAATCCAGGGGTTCGTTGGCAACTTGTCAACGAAAAAGTCTGGCGTCGCTTGAGCATGCCCCTTCCACCAAAGAACCGCACTACGCAACTCAGTAATAGCCGGATACTGCTGGCGCAAATGCTCGGCCACCTTGATGAATGTCTTGCCCGTATCGACCATGTCGTCAACAAGCAACACTTTGCCATCAAGCGTACCCCGGGTAATGGTGATGAACTGCGCGATATCAAGAGAACCTTGCACGGTTCCTTCAGCCTCGCGGTAGCTGCTGGTAGCCAGAATGCCCAGAGGCACATCAAAGATACGTGACAAGACGTCGCCAACACGCATGCCTCCACGTGCCAAACAAATGATTTTATCAAAAGCCCAGCCGGACTCATGAATATTCAGGGCAAGACGCTCGATGAGGGCGTGGTATTGATCCCAGGAAATCCAAAGATCACGGTCTGTACTAGGAGGCAGCGTCATGGCTCAAACCCGCAGGAAGAAAATGGAGGGTAATAATATACCGCTAACGACACCATGCAAAGCATGGCTGCAGAAAAAACCCCACAAAACGTCATTGCGCTTTGTGGGGACTTATAATGAATGACCTGATGCACAAAATTTAAGGCGCAAACAGGTCAAAAAACATTAGCTACTGAACGGATGCCGCAGCACGATGGTTTCAAGGCGATCAGGGCCTGTAGAAACCATATCGATGGGCACATCACACACCTCGGCAATGCGCTCGAGATAACGACGGGCATTGACTGGAAGCTTGTCGTATTCGGTGATGCCTACAGTAGATTCTGACCAACCGGGCATTTCTTCAAGAACGGGCTCGGCCTCTGCCACGGCATGCGCCCCGGTGGGTAGCACATCAAGAAATTGGCCCTTATAGCGATAGCCAACACCGATCTTGAGCGTTTCCAGACCATCGAGCACGTCGAGCTTGGTAATGCATAGCCCTGAGATACCGTTAATCATGACAGAACGCTTCATAGCGGCACCGTCAAACCAGCCACAACGACGGGGACGTCCGGTAACGGAACCGAATTCTTTGCCCACTTTAGCCAGCTGCGCACCGATTTCATCATGTAACTCGGTCGGGAATGGACCCGAACCCACGCGGGTTGTGTACGCCTTGGCAATACCCAGAACGTACTCAAGTGTTTGAGGCCCCACACCTGCCCCTGCCGCGGCGGCACCTGCCACACAATTACTGCTGGTTACGAAGGGGTAAGTGCCATGATCAATATCAAGCAATGCACCTTGGGCACCTTCAAACAGCAGGTTACCACCCGACTTGCGAACCAGACTCAGGTTGTGTGAGACATCAGCCACCATGGGTTGAATCTGCTCGGCCAACGCCATGGCCTGATCACGGATTTCGTCAGCGGAAACCGCTTCTGCACCCAGATACTGGGTAAGTACGAAGTTGTGATAATCGAGGGCTTCGGCGAGTTTTTCGTCAAAAACAGCAGGATTGTAGAGATCTTGAACGCGAATCGCGCGACGGGCCACCTTGTCTTCGTAAGCTGGTCCGATACCGCGACCTATGGTACCGATCTTGCCATCGCCTTTGCGACGCTCGCGCGCCTGATCAACAGCAATGTGGTAAGGCAAGATAAGTGCACATGAAGCCGAAATTTGCAGACGTGAACGCACATCGAGGCCTGCGGTTTCGAGCTCGACGATTTCTTTCAGCAAGGCTTCAGGTGAAAGCACCACACCATTGCCGATATAGCAGGTTACGCCAGGATGCATGATGCCGGATGGAATCAGGCGCAGCACCGTTTTCGTGCCGTTGATCCAGAGCGTATGACCCGCATTATGGCCACCTTGAAAACGAACGACGCCCCGAGCCGATTCAGCCAGCCAGTCGACGATCTTCCCTTTGCCTTCGTCACCCCATTGGGTGCCGATAACCACGATATTCTTGCTCATGTTGCGAATTGGAAAAAGCTAGTCTGTACTACAACTAATTAGTTAACCCAAGCGACCCAGCGGACTACGCCCTGGCTGGAATCGCGCGTATGACCCACTGCCCTTCTTGAAGCACCAGTTCGCGATCGACCTGAAACTCATCAAGCGTGTGGGGTTGGCCCGGAAGCACCTGCACTACGATTTCGCCGGCTTGACGCAATTGGCGAATGACCATGACCAGCCCGTCTTCAGTGCCCCACGGGGCCTGAATGGCACGCGCCTGAGGCGGCGCACCCAGTCCGGAGGACAATTTGCGAAGATCGAGACTGAACCCGGTAGCCGGGCGGGCACGACCAAAGGCCTTGCCAACACCATCGTAACGACCACCGCGCACCAGAGCATCGTGCCAGCCCTGGGCATAAATAGAGAAAACCACACCTGAGTGATAGGCATAACCCGCACCGGCATCAGCCAGGTCAATGCTGAATGTGTACTGAGGCAGTGCTGCCACCAGGGTTTTCAGATCATTGACGGCTTTGGATAGCGCAGGCAAAGCCGGCAACAAAACCAGCGCCTGATCAAGCACATCGACACTGCCATAAAGCATGGGCAAAGCCAGCAAGGCATCAATGGTGTCGGAGCGAATGCCCGATAAAGCACTGCACGTCGAACGAATACCAGAGATATCTTTTGACGCCATCATGTCGGCCAACCCGGCACGAACATCGGGGTCTTGCAAAGCGGCATCAGAATCAATGATGGCGCGAAAAACACCGGGATGATTCAGGTCGATACGCGCGTCCTGGACGCCTGCGGTTTGAACCGATTCGACAGCCAACTGAATGACTTGAATGTCAGCCTCGACACCTTCATGTCCGAATACTTCGGCACCGATCTGGAGCAGTTCGCGATCGGAGAGAAGGTCGGCCGGACGCGCATGCAGTACCGAACCGCAATAACAAAGACGCGTTACACCTTCACGATTAAGCAGGTGGGCATCGATGCGTGACACCTGCGGTGTGATATCGGGGCGAACACCCATTGTGCGCCCGGACAGCTGGTCTACCAGCTTGAAGGTACGCAAATTAAGGTCAGACCCGGTGCCAGAAAGCAAGGAATCAAGGTATTCAACCAGAGGCGGCGCAACCAGCTCGAAGCCGTGCGTGCGGTAAAGGTCAAGCAACTGACGACGCAGTTCTTCGATACGACGAGCTTCAGCAGGGAGGATATCGGCCAGGTGTTCTGGCAATAACCACTTTGACATGCGACAGACCTGAAAACTAAAAACAAGCAAACAAACAAAAAGCGACTTGGGGCGTAAGCCCGCCAAGTCGCTTGCGGAAGTATTTCAACTTACGGCGTATTGTAGCGCGTTTTACCCGAAGCGTCAGACCAGAACCTGAAGAAGTCAGACTTGGGGCTCAGGACGAGTGTATCGTTGGTATTGGCAAACGCCGCCTGGTAACTTTCGAGACTTTTATAGAAAGAATAAAAGTCGGGATTACGGCCGTAAGCCTTGGCATAAAGATCAGCAGCCTGGGCGTCGCCCTGCCCTTTGATTTGCTGGGCATCGGAATAGGCCTTAGCCAAAATTTCCTGACGCTCACGGTCGGCTTGCGCACGAATCTTTTCGCTATCTGCAGCACCGGTAGCACGCAGTCGGTTGGCTTCTTCCTTACGTTCAGCTTCCATGCGTCGATACACCGATTCGGAGATTTCGGGTGCAAAATCAATGCGAATCAGGCGAACATCAACAACCTGCACACCCAAAGGCTGGGCACGACGATCTACATTCGCCAAAACCTCACGCATGATTTCGCTGCGCTCGCTGGAGACCACCTGCTTGACGGTACGTACGTTGACTGCAGCATTCAGTGCGTCACGAATTTGAGCACTGAGTCGCTCTTCGGCAGCACGACGATTGAGACCGAAGGTGACGTAATACAAACGAGGGTCAGAGATGCGCCATTTGACGTAAGAGTCAATCAGAAGGTTTTTCTTCTCGGCGGTTTGAATACGTTCAGGGTCGCGTGATTCGATGGTTTGCAAACGACGATCGAGTTTGACCACATTTTCAAACGGCGGTGGCAGTTTGAAATAAAGACCAGGCTCAACCAGGGTCTCACGCACCTCACCCAACGCAAAAACCAGGGCGGCATCACGTTCTCGCACAACAAAAACGCACGAAGAGGCGATGGCCAACAAGATAACGAGACCGACAAGATAAGGAAATAAACGTTGCATAATCAAAGCCCCCGTTAGCGCGAATAAGGATTCGTCAAAAGCGAACCCGAGGTTCCGCCATACGGACTGGAGTTACTGTTTACAGCGGCAGCAGCACGCGCTGGAACAGCAGGTGCTGGCGATACGGGCGACGAGGCGGCAGTCGATGGCTGTGGTGCTGGCTCATTTGGGCGCGCCACCTGCTGCATGATCTTGTCAAGCGGGAGGTACAGCATATTGTTGCTGGCCTGGCTGTCGATAAAGACCTTGCCCGACTTTTCGTAAATTGACTGCATAGTCGACAGATACATGCGTTCGCGCGTGATAGCCGGTGCCTTGGCGTATTCGGCCTCGATACTGGTAAAGCGGGCACTTTCACCCTCGGCACGGCTAACCACCGCCACACGATAACCCTCGGCCTCTTGAATCAGCCGGGAAGCTTGCCCCTGGGCTTCTGGCAGCACACGACTGGCGTAAGCATTACCTTCGTTAATCTGGCGCTCGCGATCTTGACCGGCTTTTACAGCATCGTCGAATGCTGCCTGCACTTGTTCAGGTGGCTGAACGTTCTGGATGGCGACAGTACTGACCTGGATGCCCGTCTGATAACGGTCAAGGATTTCCTGAGCGATACGCTGCACATCGGTCGCGATTTGGGTACGCGCCGAATACAAGACCGAATCCATGGGCTGACGACCGACCACTTCACGCATGGCGGTTTCTGCAGCCTGGCGTACCGATTCGTCGGGATCGCTGGTTTTAAACAGATAGTCGGGAGCCCCATTGGGCATCAGGCGATACTGAACCACATACTGCACGTCAACGATGTTTTCATCAGTGGTCAGCATGAGCGATTCAGGCAAAACCTTGTTGCGCGCAGACCCGCGAAAACCGACTTCGAAGGTACGTAACTGAGACAGGTTCACCATCTGGGCTTCTTCGATGGGGTAAGGCAAACGCCATTGCAGCCCTGGATTCAGCGTCTTTTTATACTTTC
>CAYTSJ010000158.1:0-5501 GCA_964440385.1 uncultured Pusillimonas sp.
TGGCATGCAGACTCATGAAAGGGATTGGCGTTAGCCTAACGCGCCAATCGGCTAGAACGCATGTTAGGTCACGTGTGTGACCAGTGCGTTACAGGTTTCTTGTGAATTAAAAATGCCGGATCCTACGCGTAAAGCAATGCTGTCACGCGTGAGATCCGGCAGGGCAATCCGGTATCTGGCCAGCAGGCTGAGGTTGGCCTGCGAATGCCAGGAGCGGATTAAGTGTTTACTTGACGATCGCTTCCAAGGCGATATCAATCACAACTTCATCGCTGACAGCAGGCGCAAACTTGCCCGCATTAAATTCGCTGCGTTTGATGACTGTCTCGGCGTTTGCGCCAATGGCTTCTTTTTTCAGCATCGGGTGTTCACCGTTAAAGAAAGAGGTGACTTTCAGGGTGACTGGTTTGGTCACCCCTTTGATGGTCAGGTTACCTTCGATGCTGACAGGCTTATCCCCTTCAAAAACCACTTTGGTTGATTTGAAAGTGGCAGTGGGGAACTGGGCGGTATCCAGGAAGTCAGCACCTTTGATATGGCCGTTGAACACTTCAGTGCCGGTATCTACGGTGGTGGTGTCGATGGTGACGTCAACTTCAGCTTTTTTGGCGGCCTTGTCCAGCACCACGGTACCCGTGGTTTTGTTGAAGCGCAGGATCTGCTTCGACATGCCCATGTGGTTATACGAGAAGCGTGGGAAGGTGTGTGTCGAATCGATGTTGTAGGTTTGTGGGGCAGCCAGTGCCTGGCCAGCAAAGAATGTGGCAAAAGCGGCTGCAATCAAAGTCTTTTTCATGTGAACTCCTGTAGGGTCAAAACGTGTGTGGGGTCATGTAAAGTGTTTGTAGCGGGTACAACAAAAAAGGTACTGGGTTGGCGGCATTCATCAAACCAGCGCCAAGTGCGTGGGTCAGGGATTGGCAACAAGGCTGAACTTCACGACGATTTCGTTGGCTACGATGCTGAAGTCTTTCCATTGCCCCTCACCAATACCAAAGTCGGCGCGTTGAAACTTGAACTGACCTTCGAAGAGGCCGCTGTTGTTATCTTGTTTGAGTGTCACGGGTACCGTAAGTTCACGGGTATTACCCTTGATCGAAAAATCACCAAGAACGTCAAACTTGTTATCACCGGTGGCAGTCACTTTTTTGGAGGTGAAGGTGGCCAGCGGGTGAGCGGTTGTATTCAGCCATTCATTTTTGGCCAATTCGCTATTCGCGTCGGGGTTGCCAGCGTCAACGCCTTTCAGGGCGATCTCAAGTTTGACTTTGGCGGCAGCAGCGTTGGCAGGGTCAAAATTCAGTTCGGTGGCTTTAATTTCGCTGAAGCCGCCGGTCATGTCAACATTCATTTGGCTGTAGCTAAACGTGACTTTGCTTTTTTCAGTGTCCAGCGTCGTGTACGTCGCTGCATTGGCCTGACCCAAGGTGCCAAGCCCCAGGGCGGCAGCAAAAACAGCAGAACGAAGCAATGCAATTTTCATGAGGTCTCCGGAATCAAAAGGTAGGGGTTCAAATCAAAAAACGTGTCGGGTCGTCAGGCAGGCTAAGCCCGCAATAATCTGGAGTTCAGCTACGCTTGCCGGGCAACATGCGTTCAAGGGTTCTGTCTTTCTTGTAAAACTGATGATAAAACGCCGCTGCCATGTGTCCTGTGACGGCAAAAAGCATCGTGTAGTTCAGCCAGACATGCATGTTTTTCAAAAGCTCGCCTAGTTCTTTGTTCTTGTCGACCAGGTCAGGTAAGGGCAGAACACCAAACCACACCACCGGGAAACCCTGAGCAGAGCTCATCAACCACCCGCTGATGGGTATCAGCAACATCAACACATATAACACTCCATGCCCCGCATGAGCGGCAAGCCGAGATATCGCCCCCATGCCTGCAGGAAACCCTGGCGGACGGTTCACCAGGCGCCAGGCCAAACGAATCACCACCAGTACCAGCAAGGTCACACCCGCCCATTTATGCCATGAGTACAGTTTGAGCTTGTTGGGTGACAGCGGTAAGTCAGCCATGTAAAAGCCCAGGGCAAAGGTGCCAATCAGGCCCAGGGCAACCAGCCAGTGCAAGGCAATGGCAGTACGGGTATAGCGAGCAATCATGGTGAAGTCATTTAAAGTGAAGTATCAATGTGAACATTTTATTGGAAACAAAAATGGAGAAAAATAATTTTTTTAGATAACATAGTTTCAATAATGGAACAGTTAATCTTCACTTTCCACCATGTCTGCCATCAAGCTTCACGCTAACGACCTGATTCTTTTCGCTCATATTGTCGATGCGGGCAGTTTCACGCGCGCCTCCGAACTGACGGGGCTGCCAAAGTCTACTTTGTCCCGTCGCATCACTGACCTTGAAAATGTGTTCGGTGAACGACTGATGCAGCGCAGTACGCGTCGGCTTGCGCTCACCGAGTTTGGTCACAGCATGATGGAATATGCCCGCCGTCTGGTTGATGACACCGAAGCGGCACAGGCGCTGGCGCTGCATCGTCAGGTCAAGCCACAAGGGCTTTTACGCGTTTCGTTACCACCCGAGTTCAATGAACTGAATCTTGTGGAAGTCATTTCGCGTTTTACAGCCAGTTATCCAGATGTCAGGCTTGAACTCGATCTGTCCTCCCGTCGTGTTGATTTGATCAGCGAACGTTTTGATCTTGCGGTCAGGGTTGCCACACAATTACCGGATGACAGCGCGCTGGTGGCACGACACATCACCACCTTGAGAAACGGGCTGTATGCCAGCCCGGCTTATCTTGCGCAACGCGGTGTTCCCCAAACGCCTCTTGATTTGCTTGATCATGCCGGACTGGTGCTTGTGACCAGCGCCGGAGAGCATCAGGCATGGCGGTTGTCCAGCGGTGCCGTCCGCTGGGAGGGGTTGCCACTGCATACCTTGGCCGCCAATTCCGTGGGGTTGCAGCAAGCCCTTGCCGCCAAGGGCCTGGGCGTTGTCGGAATATCGGCAATGTTTGCGCAACCTTTGCTGAATGCGGGTGCCTTGGTGCGCGTTTTACCTGAATGGGAATTACCCTCGACCGTGGTCTGGGGCGTGACGCAAGGACGTCGACTGTTACCCCAGCGCACACTGGCTTTTATCGACACTCTGAAAATGATTCTTGCGCAGTGACGCATGCGTTATAGTCACACGTTGAATGGCTTTTCCAGTTTTAAGGTCCAGTTATTTGCCTAAGCTTCCGACTCATGAGCGAACCACAGCAAAAAATATTCGAGATGGCCGTGATGCAGGCATGGAACGCCATTGTTATCACTGATGCCGATCTTGCCTGTGGTTGCAAGGTTCAAATTGCCAACCCCGCCTTCTGTGCCATGACCGGATACTCGCTCGAGGAACTTCGCGGCCATAGCCTGAAAATTTTGCAAGGTCCAGCCACTGATCCTGCGGTCATACAGCACCTGCGCCACTGTCTGGAAACGGGTGAGCATTTTGACGGGTCCACCATCAACTATCGCAAAGATGGCACGCCTTACGTTGTTCGCTGGAATCTTTCACCCGTACGCAACGATGACGGCGTGATCAGCCATTACGTTTCGGTGCAGCAAGATCTGACGGCTTTTCGCGAGGCGCAGCAAAAAGTCCAGCTGCTGGCCAAAGCCCTGGATGTGACCAGTGTGCCGGTTGTTATTACCGACACTCGGGCAAGAATTATTTTTTCCAACACCGCGTTTGCCAGCGTGACCGGTTATGCGGTTGAAGATCTGGTCGGAAAGACGCCGGCGATGTTGCGTTCGGGCAAACATGGGCCCGAGTTTTACCAGGCCTTGCGCGATGCCCTCGCTGCGGGTCAAGATTTCAGCGCAACGTTTGTCAATCGTCGTCGAGACGGGTCGCTTTACCATGTCGAACAGAGCATCTCTCCGTTGTATAACGGTGAGGGTCAAATTACTCATTATGTCAGTGTCAGTAAAGATGTCTCAGACCGCGTTCAGCGTGAAGCCCGATTGCTGCATGAGGCCTCCGAAGACAAGCTGACCGAGCTTTATAACCGGCGTTATGGTGAAAAGTTGCTGGCCGAGGCGCACCGCCGCGCCGTTGCGCTCGGAACTGAACTGACCATTGTGGTCTGTGATATCGATTTTTTCAAACAGATCAATGATCGTTTCGGCCATCCGGCAGGAGATCGGGTCATCAAGAATGTTGCGGCTGTTTTACGCAGCGTGGTGCGTAATTCTGACGCCGTCATCCGGTGGGGCGGGGAAGAGTTTCTTGTGATTTTTAACGAATGTGCTCTGAAGGTCGGGGCTGATTTGGCCGAGCGTATTCGTATTGAGGTGGCCGCTCATCCTGAGGAAGGCGTCGGCACGGTCACGATGTCCTTAGGCGTGGCTGCCCTGGCAGCCGGGGAAACGATCGAGGCTCTGTTTGCGCGTGCGGATGCCGCACTTTATGAAGCCAAACAAACCGGCAGGAATCGCGTCTGTGTTTCCCGAACCCTCTGATTTTTTCTCCCCACGGTTACAATCTCAAATGAAGTTTATTACGGGGAATTCGAATGGCTGAGCAGCCACCACTGGTTCTGGTTGTTGACGACGCACTACCGATCCGGGTGCTTTTAAGGGCGGGTCTCGCCAAAGCAGGCTACACCGTCATCGAGGCCGGTGACGGAAACTCGGGCCTCGAGCAATTCATGTCCCGCCGTCCTGACCTTGTCCTGATGGATGTCAACATGCCTGAAATGGACGGTTTCGATTGTTGTCGCGCGATTCGCCAGCTTGACTTTGGTCAGTCAACACCCGTCATCATGTTGACGGGTTCAGACGATTACGAGTCCATCAACCAGGCTTTTGATGCCGGGGCCAGCGACTTCGTTGCCAAACCGATTAACTTGCCGTTACTGGTTCAGCGTATCCGGTATGCGCTTCGCGATGCCGAGCGCGAGCTAACGCTGCGTCAGGTTCAGCAACAGCACGACAATGCCCGTATGCTGGCTGGCCTGGTTTACTGGGTTTATACCCCTGCCACCGGTCAGTTATCGTGGGCAGATCATTCTGCGCAATTGTTGCCTTGGCTATCTCCGTTACCGCAAAGCGCCGAGGCGTTTGCCCGCCATCTTGTTCCCGCAGATCGCAAGCGTTACCTCGATGTGATCTCAACCGCCGGGCAAAACAGTACAGCCCTTGACCTTGAAATCCGTTGCGTTGATGTGTCCGGATCCGAGCACGTTTTACGGCTGGTGGGTCAACAAGACCGCGACAGCTCGCACATTAACGGCGCATTGCAAGACCTTACCAATCAGCGTTCTCTTGAATTACAGGCCGATTACCTTAATTATCACGACGTTGTCACCGGGCTGCCAAATCGAAAGCTTTTCCTGGCCACCCTTAAAAAATGGATTGACACGCCAGAGGCGGGCGGGGCTCAAGCGATTGTTGTCGTCGAAATTCACCGTTTCCAGTCCATTGGAAATGCCTATGGGGAAGGCGTATCCGAAACGTTGCTTCGCCTGGTCGGCAACGATTTGCGGCAGCTGGCCGGAG
>CAYTSJ010000159.1:0-5488 GCA_964440385.1 uncultured Pusillimonas sp.
GTGTTTCTTTTGAAAGCCCCCGAGGGCCGGTCATGCTTGATCCCCAGTATCGCGACTTTGTGCAAAACATCTACATGCGTGAAGTCAAAAAAGTTGGGGACCAGTACTACAGCGTCGAATTCGACGTCATCAAAAATCTGAACGCTGTCGGCGATACCAAGTAATGTTGACCATCCTTTTTGACGGCATCGCCTATGGGATGCTGCTGTTCATTCTGGCCATTGGTTTGTCCGTGACGCTCGGGTTGATGAATTTCATCAACCTGGCGCACGGCGCCTTTGCCATGGCAGGCGGGTACGTCACGGTGCTGCTGATGCGGCACCACGATGTACCCTTCCTGTTGTGCATGCCCATAGCATTCATCGTGGCTGCAGTATTGGGTGCAATTCTCGAACGCACCCTTTACAGACCCATGTATGACAAACCACCACTAGATCAGGTGTTGTTTTCCATTGGCCTGGCCTTCATGGCCGTGACTGCCGTTGATTACAGCATTGGTTCTGGCGAACAGATCATTCAGTTACCCGAATGGTTACAAGGTCGCAGTGAAATAGAGTTTGGCAACCAGGTACTGGCGATGGGCCACTACCGATTGCTCATCATTGGACTCTGTCTTGTACTGACCTTCTTGCTGCAGTACCTCCTGACCAACACACGTTTCGGCATTCGGTTGCGTGCTGCCGTTGATGATCAGCGCGTTGCCGACGGGTTAGGCATCAATGTCAATGTCGTGTTCTTTTCCACATTTGCCTTCGGGTCAGGCTTGGCAGGTTTAGGGGGGGCACTGGGCTCGGAAGTGCTTGGGCTCGATCCCAGCTTTCCGTTCAAGTTCATGATCTATTTCCTGATCGTGGTTGCAATTGGCGGCACATCGACCCTGACAAAACCTTTAATGGCGTCGTTGCTGCTTGGCATTGCCGATGTTGCAGGCAAATATTACATCCCCAAACTGGGTGCATTCATTGTGTACATCCTGATGATTGCCATCTTGTTGTGGCGTCCTCAGGGCTTGTTCTCCAGCAAAGGGGGTAAATCACCATGAGCAATGCAAACGCAGAAAATATTTTGCTCAGAAATGCCCGTCTCAAGTTCTGGGAACCGGTACTGTGGCTGCTCCCTTTCCTGGTTGTGGCACTGTTTCCAAGCCAGACCTTTTTAATCAATCAAATGGCCATCATGGCGCTGTTTGCCATTTCACTTGATTTGATTTTGGGCTACACGGGTATCATGTCTTTGGGCCACGCCACGTTTTTTGGTTTGGGTACATTTGCTGCAGGTCTGTTCTGCAAGTTTGTTTCTCCCGACCCCGTCATGGGCTTGTTGTTTGTCATGGTGGTTGCGGGTTTTGCCGGCTTGATTTTCAGCATCACCATTTTGCGAGGCACTGACCTGACCGTGGTCATGGTCACACTGGGTGTGTCGTTGATTCTTTATGAATTAGGGAACTACATGACCTGGCTGACCGGAGGGGCTGATGGCTTGCAGGGTATTGAAACGGCTCCCGTTTTCGGTGTGTTCGCCTTCAAATTTGATGGCGTTACCGCTGCCTATTATTCGCTGACGGTGTTGGTCGTTTGCATTTTGATTTGCCGACGCATTGTGCACTCCCCTTTTGGCACCAGCCTCAAAGCGATTCGCGATAACCGTCTGCGTGCCACGGCCATTGGCATCAATGCCAACCGCCGCATTATGCTGGCATATGCCATTGCCGGCGCCATTGCCGGCATCGCAGGCGCAGTCCAGGCCCAAAGCATAAACTTCGCGTCACTCGATGATTTTGCTTTCGAAACATCAGCCGACGTGCTGTTGATGGTCGTCATCGGAGGTACCGGGTGGCTATATGGTGGTTTTATCGGTGCCGTTGTGTTCAGTGGCTTGCACCATATGCTTTCTGACATCACCCCGCAGTACTGGACATTCTGGGTCGGTTTATTCCTGGTTGTGCTGATGCGAGTTGGTCGTGATCGCCTGTTGCGTCCCTGGACCTGGTTCAGCAAGGAGACGGCTCATGTCTGATACAGAATTCGCTTTCTCGGCAACCGGTCTGGTCAAGCAATTCGGCGGTATTACGGCTATTAATGACGTCACCTTGAATTTGCGCAAAGGTGCACGACATGCCCTTATTGGCCCTAACGGAGCAGGTAAAACCACCTTCGTCAACTTGTTGACAGGGGTACTTGAACCCACTGAAGGTCGTATTGCGCTTGAAGGTCACGATATTACGCAGTTATCGGTCCACCAGCGTGTCAAGCGCGGTATGGTGCGCACCTTCCAGATCAATCAGCTTTTTAACGAGTTAACCCCACTGGAAACCTTGGCATTAACCGTTTCAGAGCATATGGGGTTGGGCGGAAAGTTGTGGCAATTATTGGGTGCCAACAAGCATGTTATGCAGCGTTGCGACGAGTTGCTTGAGCAATTCAAACTCACCGACGTCATGGATCGTCCTACCCGCGAACTGCCCTATGGCAAACGACGTCAACTTGAAATCGCCATTGCACTTGCCTGTAGCCCCAGGGTATTGCTGCTCGATGAACCCGTTGCAGGCGTGCCCGCTGGCGAGCGTGAAGATCTGCTAGCCATCGTCAATGGCCTGCCCAAAGATGTTTCCATCTTGCTGATTGAACACGACATGGATCTGGTGTTCAGTTTCGCGACACGCATGACTGTATTGGTCAACGGAACTTTGCTCACTGAAGCCGACCCTGAAACCATCGCCAATGACCCTCGGGTCAAAGAGGTGTATTTAGGTCATGGCGAGGAAAACAATGTGCCGGTAACGGAGGTGACAGGTGGCTGACCTGCTAGACATCGAAGGGCTAAGCGCCGGCTACGCTGGTGCCGTTGTCCTTCACGACATATCCCTTTCCCTGAAAGAAGGAGAAACACTGGCATTGCTGGGGCGGAATGGCACGGGCAAAACAACCTTGATCAACTCGATTGTGGGGGTCACGCAGCAATACAAGGGCGTCATCAAGCTGCAAGGTAAACAGATACACAAGCTCAGCCCTCATCAACGTGCGACCTCGGGTATTGGTTGGGTGCCACAAGAACGGAATATTTTTAAATCGCTGACGGTTCACGAGAATCTTATGGCGGTCGCCTTGCCCGGTGCCTGGACACCGGCCCGGGTCTACGAAATGTTCCCCCGCCTGGCTGAGCGTAAAGAAAATATGGGCACCCAACTATCGGGGGGTGAGCAGCAAATGCTGGCAATCGGGCGGGCTTTGGTATTGAACCCCAAATTGCTGCTGCTCGACGAACCTACGGAAGGTCTGGCGCCAATACTGGTCGAAGAAGTCATTCAGGGTGTACGTCGGGTAACCCGTGAAGAAGGACTCAGTGCCATTATTGTCGAACAGCACCCGCAATTGATTCTTGCCATTTCCGAGCGCGCCGTCGTACTTGATCGGGGCACGGTGGTCCATGAAGGCCCGGCCGCTGAGTTACGCGACGATCATGAAAAACTCAACTTTCTATTAGGTGTGAAGCGCTAACATGACGCAGGAAATGCAAGACAAGCCAATGCCCATGGAAGGCGTCAAGGTCCTTGAACTGGGCTCCCTGATTGCGGGACCCTATGCCAGTACTTTACTGGCGCAATTTGGCGCCGATGTCATCAAGATTGAGCCCCCTGGTGTGGGCGACCCTTTACGAACCTGGCGCAAACTACATAACGGGACGTCGTTGTGGTGGTACAACCAAAGCCGCAACAAAAAATCGGTCACCCTTGATCTCAAAGATCCCGAAGCCCAGGAAATCGTGCGTCAACTTGCCACTGAGGCAAATGTCGTGATCGAAAATTTCAGGCCCGGCACCCTGGAAAAATGGGGGTTGGGCTGGGAAACTTTGTCAAAGCTGAACCCCAGCCTGATCATGATACGGATTTCAGGCTATGGTCAAACAGGGCCCTACAGCCAGAAGCCCGGCTTTGCTGCGATTGCAGAATGTATGGGAGGCTTGCGCTATGTCACCGGCTACCCCGACCGGGCACCGGTTCGCACGGGCGTGAGTCTTGGCGATACGCTGGCCTCTTTATATGGCGTCGTTGGCGCCCTGATGGCGCTGTATCACATCAAGGCCAACAAAGGCGAAGGTCAATTTATTGACGTGGCCTTGTATGAAGCCGTCTTTGCCGTCATGGAAAGCCTGATTCCCGAATATGCGTCAACCGGCGTTATTCGTGAACGCACCGGGGCCTCATTGCCCGGCATCGTGCCTTCCAACACCTATATGTGCAAAGACGGGAATTACGTCGCTATTGCTGGCAATGGCGATGGCATATTCAAGCGCTTCATGGTGGCTATCGGTCGCCCTGACCTGGCCGAAAACCCTGAACTCGAGCACAACGACGGACGCGTGCTTCACACTGAAATGCTTGATGGCGTTATAGCCAGCTGGGTCGGCGGGCTACCGTTGCAAGACGTCCTTGACACCCTTGATGCAGCGTCAGTCCCTTGCGGGCGCATCTACACGGCCAAAGATATTTGTGAAGATGCACATTACCAGGCTCGCGAAATGATCCAGCGTTTCGAGATGGCCGATGGAACTCCCATCGACTTGCCGGGTATCGTCCCCAAACTCAGCGCTACGCCAGGCCGAACCCGTTGGTTAGGTCCCCAGCTAGGTGAGCACACCAAAGAAGTCCTTGAATCTATCGGCGTCACGCCTGAACAGTACGAGCGTATGAAACAGGCGGGCCTGGCCTAACTAAAACCTGGCCTGACTCGCCTGGAAAGCAACCATTTCATCACGCTCTGAACATATCATTCACAGCATCAAAGGAGCACAAGGGTGACGCCCCATTACAACGAAGAACCAGACTGGAAAGCCGACCCCGAGGCCATCCGCGAACTCGCCCCGAAAGGCAAGCTACGTGCCGCGATAAACTATGGGAACCCCGTACTGGCCAAGCGCACGCCTGAAGGGATTCCGGGGGGTGTTTCAGCCGATCTGGCGCGCGGTCTGGCGGAACGGCTGGGCCTGGACATCGAATTTGTTCCTTTCGATACGGCGGGCATCGTCGCCAAGTTGGCACAAGATGACGTATGGGATATCGCATTCCTGGCCATTGACCCCGAACGCGCCGAGTCAATCACCTATTCAGCGCCTTATGTCCTGATTGAAGGCACCTATTTGGTGAAAGACGACTCTCTCATTAAAACCATTGACGATGTTGATCAAAAAGGGGTCACTGTCGCTGTCGGCAAAGGGGCCGCCTACGATTTGTTCCTGAGCCGCACCTTGAAAAACGCCGAAATTGTGCGTTACCCGCTTTCTGAAGATGCTATTGAACGTTTTGATAGAGACGGCGTCAGTACCGTGGCAGGCGTCCGTCAACCCTTGAACACCCATGCAAGACAGTTTCCTGGCTATCGGGTGCTTGAAGGCCGTTTCACAGAAATCAAGCAAGCCATGGGAAGCCCCAAAGGGCGTGATAAAGCCGCCGCATTGGTGCATCGCTACCTTGAATTCGCAAAGGCGAACG
>CAYTSJ010000160.1:0-5468 GCA_964440385.1 uncultured Pusillimonas sp.
CGATCCTGTGAGTGGTGAACGTCGTCTGCGTGCGTTTCGAGCCGCTCAGAGTTTTTTTGCGCAACGTCAGGCGCTTATCGCTTTCGACGAGGTGGAGGATGTCTTTAACGATGGCGATAGTTTTTTCGGTCGAAAAAGCACTGCCCAGGTCCGCAAAGCCTGGATCAACCGAATGCTCGAGGAAAACCCTGTGCCGACGCTTTGGCTGTCTAATTCCATCAACGGACTTGATCCTGCATTCATTCGACGCTTTGACATGGTGTTTGAGTTGCCCGTGCCGCCTAAAAAACAGCGTGAGCGGATTCTGCAGGAAAACTGCGGTGACTTGATTGATGCGCGTAGTATTTCGCGGATTGCTGACGCCGAGACGCTTGCTCCCGCTGTGGTCACCAAAGCCAGTGGTGTGGTTCGTGCGATTCGCAACGACTTGGGACAAGAAGGTTGTACCTTAGCGTTTGAACGCCTGATCAACAATACCCTGGAAGCGCAGGGACACCGTCAAATCCTTAAGAATGATCCGAATCGACTACCGGAAATCTATGATCCGGGGTTCATTAATGCCGATGCTGACCTGGCCAGCGTTGCTGCGGGTCTGAACGAAGCGCGTGCAGGGAGACTCTGTTTGTATGGTCCCCCAGGCACGGGCAAAACGGCTTATGGGCGTTGGCTGGCTGAACAATTGGGTATCCCGCTTCTTATCAAACGCGCTTCCGATCTGATGTCCAAGTGGGTGGGGGAGAATGAGAAAAACATTGCCCAAGCCTTTCGTCAGGCCGACCAGGAGGGCGCACTGCTACTGATCGATGAAGTCGACAGTTTTCTTCAAGATCGTCGCGAGGCACAACAAGGTTGGGAAGTCAGTATGGTCAATGAGATGCTGGTCCAGATGGAATCTTTTGCAGGGGTATTTATTGCCTCGACAAACCTGATGACGGGTCTGGATCAGGCGGCACTGCGTCGTTTCGACCTCAAGGTGAAGTTCGACTTTCTGCGACCAGAGCAAGCCTGCGAACTCCTACATCGTTACTGCAAACAACTCAACATTGCTGAGCCACAGCCGCACCTGTTGACAAGGACGAAGTGTTTAGAACAGTTGACACCAGGGGATTTTGCTGCCGTATTGCGACAACACCGATTCCGTCCCGTTGAATCGGCTGAAATGCTGGTTTCGGCGCTTGAGGCTGAGTGTGATGTTAAAGAAGGTGGAAAGACATCGATTGGTTTTTTATAACTAATAGTCGTATGTGATAATTCAGAAAAAAAGGGGTACGACTAATGCGCACGCTCTCGAAATCCAAGCTCATGGCTTACCGGCAGTGCCCCAAGCGGCTATGGCTTGAGGTACATCGCCCCAATTTACGTGAAGACTCAGCAGCCACCCAGGCGAGCTTTGCTGTGGGGCATCAAGCCGGTGACATTGCGCGGCGATTGTTTGACCCCAAGGGCGAGGGCGTTCTGATTGACTTTCAGGCTGACGGGTTTGAAGCTGCGTTCACTCGTACACTTGAACTTCTTCAAACACCTCAACCCATTTTCGAGGCGGGTTTCCGTGCCGAAGGCGCGTTAGCTTTTGCGGACGTGATGTTGCCGGTAGAAAAAGATGACAAGCTCCTATGGCATATGGTTGAGGTGAAGTCCTCCACCTCAGTCAAGGAATACCATCGCGGTGACGCGGCAGTACAAGCCTTCGTGGTCCGTTCTTGCGGCGTGCCACTCACCAGCATTGCGCTCGCACACATCGACAGTGATTGGGTGTATCCAGGCAATGAGGATTACAACGGTCTGTTTGTTGAAAGCGATCTGACGAATGAGGTTTTTGGTCGTGGTGACGAGGTTCGCAACTGGATTGCTGAGGCGCAAATGATCATCACAGAAAACAACATGCCGCACATCGCCACAGGCAAACACTGCAGCGAACCCTACGCGTGCGGATTTCTTGCTTATTGCCAAAGTCAGGAGCCGCAGGCAGAGCAACCGATCCATTGGTTGCCCGGTCGCCAGAGCAGGGCGCTTCAGGCACACATCGAAGCGCATGAGCTGACAGAACTTCGTGATTTACCGGATGAGCTACTTAATGAGAAGCAGCAACGCGTCAAAGCGGTCACATTGTCTGGTAAACCGTATTTCGACCAAAGAGCGACGGCCAAAGCGCTCGCTGCCCATAAGCTACCCGCCTATTTTCTTGACTTCGAAACCATCCAATTTGCCGTACCCATCTGGAAAGGAACGCGCCCGTACCAGCAGATACCTTTTCAGTTCAGTGTGCATTGCCTATCAGACACCGGCAAGCTTGATCAGCGGGCCTTTCTCGATCTTTCCGGTAACGATCCTTCCAAGGCCTTTGCCGAGGCCTTGATTGCCGCTTGCGGCGAAAGAGGCCCCATCTTCGTTTACAACGCCGGTTTTGAAACCGCGCGTATCCGCGAGCTGTCAGTGTGTTTTCCTGTTATGGCTGAATCACTGCTGGCATTGAACGAACGGGTGGTGGATCTCTTGCCCTTGGCACGAAACCACTATTACCATCCCAGCCAACAGGGCAGTTGGAGTATTAAGGCCGTGCTGCCGGCACTTTGTCCCGACTTGAATTATGGGGATCTTGAGGGTGTTCAGGATGGAGGAATGGCTATGAGTGCCTTTCTCGAGGCCTTGGCACCTCAAACCAGCCAAGAACGCAAGCTTGAAATCGAGCGGCAGTTACTGGACTACTGCAAGCTCGACACCCTTGCTTTAGTGCAGTTGTGGTCTGTTTTTTCTGGCTCGCCGCTTAAAGTCTGAGATGCCAACCTGAATGGGTACGATTGAACTTGCGTTGACGGCTTTTAAACTGATGCGCCGAAAGCTTTTGTGGACATGGCCTGACCGCATCAACCTTTCCAACCATTCCTCACCCATTTCATCATCATGCCCCAGAAAGCAGAATCCGGTAACGCCGTAAAACTTGCTCTGGAATTGCTAAAGCGAATTCCACGGAACCGTTTCGTCTCGGCATCGCAGTTGCATGCTCAGCTGGAAGCAGCAGGTATTGTGCGCACCCGGCGCTCGGTTGAGCGACAGCTTGAATCGTTGGTCAATGAGTTCGACATTGAACGCGATGATCGCACCAAGCCTTATGGGTATCGATGGAAAAGTCACGCGCGCGGGTTATCGTTGCCCATGCTGAACGAGCAGGAATCTTTACTTTTGGCCCTTGCTCAGCGCTATTTGCAGAATCTGCTGCCTGCATCGGTCATGCAATCAATGGAGGGTTTTTTCTATCAGGCGCGCAGCAACCTGTTGGGCGG
Organism: uncultured Pusillimonas sp.; assembly: GCA_964440385.1. Classification (GTDB taxonomy): domain Bacteria; phylum Pseudomonadota; class Gammaproteobacteria; order Burkholderiales; family Burkholderiaceae_B; genus Neopusillimonas. The sequence goes on from CAYTSJ010000160.1 coordinate 3,282, forward strand.
ACTAGATAAGCCCGAAACACAATGGTTAAACAAGGTCAGAGTTGTAGAGGTCACCCAGCCATTGATCCCGCCGGTTATTGTCAGCGGTGTTTTTGAGGCAGTGACCTCTGCGCTTTATCGTAACCAGTGGCTAAGCCTTGACTACTTGAATGCCTCTGGCAAATTGGCAAACTACCGCGTCATGCCACTTGGGCTGGCCCAGCAAGGTTCAAGGTTGTATCTGGTTTGTCGTTTTGACGGCTACACCAATGAGCGCAGTTTAGCGCTGCATCGAATCCAGGCCGCCATGATCTCTGATCTGAAATTTATTCCGCCCGACGACTTCAGCCTTGAAAAATATGACGCTGATGGTCGTTTTGGTTTTGGTGAGGGCAAGCGAATTAGGGTCTCATTTTCTATCGCAAAAGACGCTGGTTTTCACCTGCTTGAGTCTGCGCTGTCAGAAGATCAACTGGTTGAGCCATTGGAAAATGCGTATCGCATTACAGCAACCGTCGTTGATTCGGCTCAGCTTCAATGGTGGCTCAATGGGTTTGGCGAGAATGTCTGGGACATTGAAAAGTGTGATCTTTAGCCGGGATTTTTAAAAATTTATAGCAATGGAATAGGGCAACACCGACGACGTTTGGTTTTGCCGCAGTCTTGTTAGCGAATTTCCATGATTTTCGTGTCAAATCTTGAGGCAGTGCTACGCCAATCGTGTTGTGGTGGTCAGTACTCAACTCGTAAATCAAACCGTCGATAGTCATGCGTTGCAACATGTTCGAAATCGTTGTTAATACCCCATGCATGAAATGAGTGTATTAACCTCGTGCGACGAATGACGTCGCATCACCAACCAAGGGCTTTTAGCCATCCTTCCGTTCTGAAAGCGACGCTATCTGTCGCAGCCCCAATCTCTAATAAATGCATCCGACAATTAAAAGGAGTTCGGCATGAGAGATACAACGACTTACTGCGCAGAGAGGCATCAAGCAGAGCTTTACCTGGACAGGGTGCCAGAATATTTTCACGTATTCGAAAAAACGGGACCCTACGTAGTCAGTGTCAAATTTGATGACCCTAGGATATCAATTAGTAAAAGACGCTGCTCGGCTCAAGATCTCATCGGTTTGATTGATGAGTCGACTGGTACATTTTTTACAGTGATGCGTTTTGATAACCATCCGTACCGTATTTTGCGAATCAATATGGATTTTGTTGGTGGCACAATAAAAATTGTTACAAAGCCTTTTGACCATGTTAGGCTAGGACATTGACATGCATGTCGCATTTCCCTGCAGTCACCTGATTTGAAAGTAGTTTGCCTTATGCTCAAACACCAATGGATTTCGTATCGATGGATAATGAAGATCAGCTTCTGCGCCTTCTTGACGCACTACCAGAGTTTGAAAAAACCTATAAGTTAAGAAATCGTTTTAATTTTTTTGATGCAGTAGATATGTCGACTCAAGAGATTCGACACTCCCGGTTTTTGGCATTTTTGCTGGATCCGTCAGGATCTCATGGTCTGGGTGACTTATTCTTGAGAAAAGTTTTGACGGAGGTGGTTGGGGTAAACGGTGCACCGCCTGTGACACGTTTACAAGTTGCTGTTGCCGATTTAAGCGAGGCGCATATCAGTTGTGAGAAAGATCATTTCGATATCAGCATTCAAATCCCTGGATTGACACCCGCAGATGGTGGTGAGAGTCGGGGTTTGATGTTTGTTATCGAAAACAAAATCCTCTCAGCTGAAAGTACTGATCAGCTTAAAAAATATCGTCAGAGAGTTAATCAGCGATACCCTGGGTATGCTTTCCTAGGATGTTTTCTAACGCCTGATGGGTACAGCGGTGAAGATGAACTGTGGAGTAGTCTCAGTTACGCATCAATTGCTGCAATATTGAAGAGTTTGCTTGAAGATGCGAGCTTCGCCCCAGATGTCAAAATTTCTATTGAACATTACCTGACTTTGATTGAGAGGAAGATCGTGGCATCCCAAGAGTTGATAGATGCATGTCGCAGGATTTACAAGGAACACCGTACTGCAATTGATTTGATCGTTGAAAATGCTAGTGAGTCTGAGTTTAAGACAGCTTTCGATGAGTTCCTGATGAATTCGAGCAGTCTTGTCATGTCATCCGCCAGGCCGTCCGTTGGTTATTTCCTTGATAAGAGGTGGCAACAGTTGGATGATGTTCCGAG
>CAYTSJ010000161.1:0-5454 GCA_964440385.1 uncultured Pusillimonas sp.
AGCCTGTCGCGATCACGGGCGTTACTGGAGCGATGGTAGTTTGCCCCATCGCACTCGATACCCAAAAGATAGCGGCCAGGGCAGTCTGGATCTACAACAGCCAAATCAACCCTATAGCCAGAGCAACCCACCTGCGCGTGGACGGTGTGCCCTTTTGCTCGGAGTGCCTCACAGACCTGCTGTTCAAATGGCGAGTCGAAGTCTGCCGAGGGATCAAGAGAGATGGCCTCGCGGATGGCAGCCATGCCTCGCTCCGCATACTCCATATAGCACTTCAGATCGTGCAACCCTCTGGCCCTGGTCCGCGCCAAATCGATTTGCTCAGGCTTGAGCGAAGAGAACAGGACCACTTCCTTTCGCGCGCGGGTCACTGCCACATTGAGACGCCGTTCGCCTCCATCGCGATTGAGCGGCCCGAAACTCATGCTCACCTTGCCTGCAGCATCCGGCCCATAGCCCACTGAAAAGAAAATCACATCGCGCTCATCACCCTGAACGTTCTCCAAGTTCTTGATGAACACACGATCTGGGTTCTCCGGATCGAAGAACCGCTCAATTTCAGGATGATTCCGTCGCTCCATTTCCAGCAGGTCGGCAACAAGGTCGCGCTGCGCCTGACTGAAGGTTACAACTCCGATACTTAATGAGGAAAGCTCGGGGTCGACAAGGCGTCGAAGCATCTCGTCCACCAATGCCTCCGCCTCAACCCTGTTGGTTCGGGATTTGGATTTGTCGTATACGCCTGGGACATACCGGAAGCTCACGCCCGGCTCCAAGTGCGGGGATGGGAATGTCAGCAGGTTATTATCATAATAGTGATGATTGCTGAAAGCGATGAGGCCTTCGTTACGGCTTCGATAATGCCACCGGAGATGCAGTTGGGGCAGCCTAGCAGCAAGACACTCGTCCAGAATGCTCTCCTGGTCCGCAACGACCTCCTCGTCCATATCGATCTCTTCTCCTTCTCGCTGGAAGAAACTTGTCGGCGGCAACTGCTTAGGGTCGCCCACAATGATGGCCTGCCGGCCACGAGCAATGGCTCCCACAGCGTCCCATACGGGAATCTGCGAGGCTTCATCGAAGACTACGATATCGAAGGGATTATGCCCAGCATCCAGATACTGTGCAATGGACATGGGACTCATGAGCACACAGGGCTTAAGTCGCGGCAAAAGATTCGGGATTTTCTGAACCAAGCCACGGATTGACATATGACTGCGTTGTCTGCGCAACTGGCCACTCAAAATGCCCATCTCGGAGTCGTCGTTGGCCTTTGCCCCTGCGATGGGCACTCGAGCGGAAAGGCGTGCACGGATCGCGTCACGGGTCAACTTGGTATATAGTTCGTCTGTATCACGAAACTGCCGAATCTTGTCCTCGAACCCCGTACTGAAGAAATTACGCAGCACTGGTTCGGCGTGGACAACACTTTCCACCCACCATTGGTAGTAGCCGCGCTGAAAAACAGACTCCGTCTGCTCCGCCGTGATGCGACCCTGCTCCAAAGCCTGCGTAAGTGGCTTTAAGCCGATGTCCAAAGCCTCATGACGGGCCTTGCGCCACTGGCACCAAATACGGAATTTACTCAAATTCTCCAGTAGAAAAGATGCTCGACTGGCGATATATTTCATAGACAATACATTTCCTCCGGGTGAAGCAAATGAGTCACCATCCGCGTAGCCCAGGAGACCATCGAGACGTTTAACGGTTTTTATAAAACCATTATATGCGCTGGCATAGTCCGCGGTAGCAGCGCACAGGCGATCATTGTCGCTCCATAAGCTTGCAGACCAGATGTGCTGGATGTCCATCACACTCCGACCGGACATATTGGCCGCTTTGACGGCCAGATATCGAATCTTCGTGGTCCGTGCGGAGAAGGCTTCTAGCTCCTCGTCGGTGATCTGACCATCAGCCCAGGCCGCGCCAAGCAGACGAATACCAGCCTCGGACATAGTTTTCCACTGGCACTCCAATTCACGCAACTCACGAGCTTGGACCAGAATAGACTCGAAGCGATCCGGCACAGGGGCCTGTCCATTCTTAGACTGGGATCTCAATATCTTGGAGATGGCTCTGTTTTTGAACCATCGCCCCAGACCCCAGCTTGCTTTTGCAGCCATATGCAAGGTCGCCAAGGCATCCAGATCAAGGGAAATCAATTCCGGCTGGAATTCCACGCAGATGGCATCCAGCAAAACTTTGCGGCGGCGACTCTTACTCACAAGGTCATTCAGTTCCCCGCGAACGACTTGCCAGTCGGCGGCCTCAAGCAGTGCGGCTGGTGGACGCGGCTGTTCGATCAGACATTGAGCAAGTTCTCCGTACTCGCTGAGATGTGCGGTGTCGGAATTGCCCAATCCAAGCAAAGGCAACAGCATATTCTTCGTCCGCGTGAGTTCCGTCACAACGGCGGGCAAATCGCCCAGGGCTTCCTGGACCTCCTTCTGTACCAGTGGACTCCACTCCTTGCAGGCGACTCCTTCCCAAGGATGTCCCGCAGGGCTTCCGATGGCACCCGCAGTCAGGGTAAGCTGCCGCGAAGCCTGTCCCAGGCGTTCCAGCATATTTCGGTCTATGGTCTCCAGCGAAGGCCAAAACAAGGCAATATGCTGCACATCCTGAAGCCCGATCAGTTTGGACAGCCCTTGGAATGCGGTCTCGCCTGAGCTTTGCATTTTGTGAAGAGCCTGCACATACTCATTCAATTCGGCCCGAAGTGCTCCCAATCGCTCGGCCTCACGCCGCCAATGTTCGGCGTCAAAAACAGAGGGACCTGTGAGTGACTGGCCAAGCTGCTTTATGAAATCCTGCTTACTACTCTTGTTGGAGTGAAGTTCCAGGCAGAAGCTACCCAGCCCACACTGAGCCAGGCGATCACGCACCACCGTGAGAGCCGCCATCTTCTCAGACACAAAGAGCACGGATTTACCACAAGCCAGGCAATGCGCGATAATATTTGTAATGGTCTGGGACTTTCCCGTCCCAGGAGGGCCGGGCAACACAAAGCTTTTCCCTTCCGCAGCGGCATATACAGCCGCGAGCTGCGAGGAATCGGTCAGCACCGGGCAAAAAGTCTCCGTTGGCGAATGAGTTTGGTCCAGACGTTCGGCATCAGGGAAGCTCCCGGAGTCCGGGAAGGACTTGTCCGGCGAGTTGACCAAATGGGACACGACGGGATTCTTCAGCAGGTCATCAGTGCGAGCCTCAAGATCCCGCCACATGAGAAACTTTGCAAAAGAGAAGAATCCCAGACAGGCATCCTCCACAACCTCCCAGCGGTCGATCTTCTTCATAGCCTTGCGAAAGGTGTTCAATATGAACGACACATCTATGCCATGATCGTCCAGAGGCACTGGGTCCATGCTCGGCAAAGAAAGCTGAAAGTCCTTGGCCAGGAGTTCAAGCAACGTGGTATTGATGCGCGCTTCGTCATCACGTTTGCGTAGGCGGAAGCTTTCCAATGCCGAACCACGCGATACTTCCACGGGTATGAGGATAAGCGGCGCCATCAAACGCTTTTGACTGGCCGGGCTTTCATACCAAGCCAAGAAGCCGAGAGCGAGGTACAATGTGCTTGCGCCTCCCTCTTCCAACTGCAGGTTGGCCTCGCGGTAAATCTCCAACATCTGCCGCGCCAGCTTGTCGCGTCCACCCTCTGCGCGCAAACGCTTGGCTTTGAACTCCTCTTGAAGCACTACCTTGCGGGCATCATCGCCCGTCCTGCGGCGAAAAACCTCCGCGCTACGAGGATCGTCCTCAACAAAGTCGCTTGGATTTGCTAGAATCTCGAACTTGTCTCCATCAGCGAGTGCGTCCTCCAGCGAGGCGATGTCCGGACAAAGGATGCGTACCGCCTTATTGGTGAATTTAAAATTCAGAAGCTTGTTGCGCAGAGAGAGGTCGAGCAGTTTACGCTTCCAATGATCCAGACGAGTACCGGGTATTTCTGCCAGTTCCTCCATTATAATTTCAGACTGGTTCGCGCCCTCCATCATAGAGAAGTCGGGAGGCACGATCTCCCCATCGGATGTCAATGAAGGGTCCGTTCGCCCAACTTTTCCGTGCACACCCCTCAGTGGCAGGGGACGAATGGCAGACTTGCGACAGCGAACCACATCGACAACACAAACGAATGCCTGATCGTTTTCCAGTTTGGCCTTGCCCAACTGGACCGCAAGGTTGAAGTCGTTTGGCGGAGCGGAGGTGAGCGTCGTGGCCTCAATGAGACATATCTCCGCCAACTCGACACGCTTTCGCAGTCGAAGCAGGTCGTCCCCAACCACGTCGGGGAAGGTTTCTTCAACAAGCCAGAAACCGACGAATGCGTGCCCTTTGGTGAACACTATCAGTGGATTGAGCCCAACCTGCTCCATACTGGAAGCAAGTAACAAAGCCAAATCAAGACAGGTACCCAGACCGTTTTCAACAATGCGCTCGGCCAACCGGATCTTCTGCCCAGACTGCTCGAAGCTTGCTGGGGGGGAGATGTACTTTAAACTGCGGCGACGTAAAGCCTCATAAATTGCAGCGCCTTGCCTGAGTACATCTTGCTTTTTTCTGGACTGGTAGGCACAAAATGATGCCCCACTGTCCCAGCTGCTCAAGATATCTGCGGCCTCAGCCAAAATACCCTCCACCACTGGATGATTCGGGGTTACAAAGGCCGCCAACACTTCAGGCAAAGAGCGCAGGCCGCTCCATTCATCATAGGCCAACACATCAATTCGTGCCGCTTCCTGCATCAACATCCGGTCGGAGACAGTGACTGTTACTTTAATCGTTCCAATCACGCGTTCGGTCAACTCTGCCAGATACTTAGGAGAGAGTAGCAATGGCACATACCCAAACGCGTACGAAGCCCCAGGCTCCAAGCTGGCGATACGCCCTTCCCAAGCAACCGCGAAGTCCGGTTCAACCTCGACGCAGACCAGAAGATTCTTCAGGCAATCGGCACCAGAATTTATCAGGCGAAGTTGCTTGATGACCGGCACATCATTCTGTTGGAGGGCATAATTAACTGTCGGATCGTGAAGAAGTTCTAGGGCAAGCGCTTCCGGCATGTTAGCTTTCTCCTGGTACGCAAAAAATACGCGACCTAAGATCAAATCCGAGGCATGATTTCTCAACTCTTTCCAATGAACTTGTAAGACACTCATGAGAACAACGAAGTTTCATTGGCAGGTAGCTTAGAATAACACACTTCTGCAAGCCAAACATTTGTCATACAAAACAAAATTTCAATTCGTTAGCATTCGCACTTTATGGGCCAGTTGAAGGTTTCTGGCAATGTTATGGCCGTATGACGATCGGACACTGACAACCAAACAATAGAAATCATCCTTCTCATCGAGCGCATTGTTCAGTGAAAAATCAACATGGCGAGAGAAATGGAACGAGTAATCGAGGGCAAAGTCTTGAACCTTGACTTTCAGCCCCCAACTAAATGGCATG
>CAYTSJ010000162.1:0-5386 GCA_964440385.1 uncultured Pusillimonas sp.
GGCAAACCCGCCCATCTGGGCACCTTTATTCAGTGCACTGATAGCATTGGCCGACAGCGCACCAAAGCTCATGGCCGAGATATTGAAGACTGACAGGCTGTACGGTTGGGTACAGTCGGGGCCTCCCACCGTAATGCGAAAATTGTGGTCGTTGATCGTGATGGGGCTCATGGAATGGTTGATCCATTCGTAGTTGTTGCCATACACGTCGTACTGGGTCCCGAAAGGGCGTTTGTCGACTTCGTTTTTGGCGCGTTGGTAAACCAGCGAACGCTTGGCGCGCGAAAAGGGCAGTTCGTTCTTGTCGTCTTCTATGAAATACTGGCGAATTTCCGGGCGAATGTATTCAAAGAGGTAGCGCAGGTTGCCAATGACCGGGTAGTTGCGACGTACCGCATGGCGTGTCTGGTTCAGGTCATAAATTCCGAGTGCAGACAGGGCCAGGCAGATAACGGCCGCCAGTAGCCAGGTGCTATCGTCACTGAAGCCCAGCATAGTAAATACAAGGGTGCCCAGAATGACGACATAAAATGCCGTATATCGGGTCAACAGTTCAGGCATGAAAACTCCATGGTAAAGGGAGCCCTTCTCGGGCATGTTCAATAAGGGTCGTGCGTTCCAGACCATAACACTATTAGTTCGACGCTTGAACTCACCGTGCCAGATTCCTGTAATGTGAGGCGACCGTAGATAGCGGGGGCTGGTATTTTTGGCGCTGTAGTGGCACGATGCAAAATTATCAAACATTGATGTCTTTTGAATGAATTGAAGATATCGTTTGTTTCCATTGAACGGTCAACCCATGAAATTCTGCCCCCCTTATTTGCGCCACATTCAGCAACGTCGTCGCAGCGTTTTGTTCATGTTTTCTCAAGCCCAACCGGGTGGTCCAACTGTTATCGTGGGTTCATGGGCTGATCTTCAGGCCCGTGCACAAGCCATTCGTTTTCAGGTGTTTGTCCAAGAGCAGCAGGTGCCGCCTGAACTCGAGCTTGACGAGTTTGATGCGGTTTCAGTCCATGCTTTGGCGTTCAGCCCGAGCGGCGAGCCGATTGGCACGGGCCGTTTGCTGCCTGATGGCCATGTTGGCCGTGTGGCCGTGTTGCCCGAATGGCGTCACTCGGGTGTCGGTGCCCGTATTATGCGAACGCTGTTGAATGAAGCCCGCATACGGGGTATGGCATTCGTTGAATTATCAGCGCAGTCGCACGCGCGCAGGTTCTACGAAAACCTGGGGTTTAATGCTGTGGGTGAGCCCTATCTGGAAGCGGGGATTGAGCATATAGCGATGAAGATGGGTATGGATGACGGTTCGTAAATCGTTCAGCCCATGTCGCAAGCCCTATGACACAGGGTAGCCATTCCCTAAAGGGTAACCATTGAATTTGCTCAAAGCCGTCGCGTTTAATCCCCAGCCTTCGCCAGCGCTTCCACTTCAGCAGCCGTTAAAAACCGTGATTCCCCCGGGGCCAGGTCATTATCCAGTTGCAGCGGGCCGATGCGTTCGCGGTGAAGCTGTTCAACGTGGTTGCCCAGTGCGGCAAACATACGGCGCACCTGATGGTACTTGCCTTCCTGAATCGTTAGCCGCGCCAGGGTCGGTGAGACCCGTTCCACAACCGCCGGCAGGGTGGGGTGAGCCTCACCGTCCAGCATGATTCCTTCGGCAAAACGTGCTTCGGCTTCGGCACATAAGGGTTCGGCCAGGGTGGCCAAATAGACCTTGTCGCAGCGATGTTTGGGCGAAATAATACGGTGCGTCCATTGACCGTCATCGGTAATCAGGATCAGGCCGGTGGTCTCAACATCCAGTCGCCCGACAGTGTGCAGGCGGTCACGTTTTTCAATGTCGATCAGGTCCATGACCGAGGGGTGCTGGCTGTTCTTCAGGCTGCACTCATAGCCTGCGGGCTTGTTCAGCATAAGGTAACGCAAGCCCACCAGTGCCAGCGGCTCGCCGTCCCAGGCGACCACATCGCCGTCGTTGATCACGACGGTGCCTTTGCTGACCACCTCGCCGTTCACCGTAATTTCACCGGCCGACAGCACCTTGCGGGCTTGTGAGCGGGACAGGTCGGTACTTTCAGCAAGAAATTTATCGAGGCGCATGAGAAGAAGTCGATGGGTTAATACGTACAGAAACAGGTTTAATCGATCCGGGTAGCCAGGGCGTCAGTTCACAAAAAACCGTTCACGCAAATCTTCCAGCCCCAGCTCTTCAATCAACTGGTTCAACCGCTCGGCCGGCTTGCGACGCGGCTGGTTGGTATAGCTGGCAATAATCAGTTCATTTTTCATGGAATGCTCCCAGCCCACCAGCTCGGTAACGGTGACCTGGTACCCATGGGCCTGCAACTGCAGGCAGCGCAGCACGTTGGTGACCTGGCTGCCGAATTCACGCGTGTGCAGCGGGTGGCGCCAGAGTTCGGCCAAGGGCCCGGCCCCCAGTGACGCCGCTTTATGTTTGCGTAGTACGCTGGCCACTTCGGCCTGACAGCAGGGCACCAGCACAATGTGACGGGACTTCTTGTGCAAGGCAAAGCGAATGGCGTCATCGGTAGCTGTGTTGCAAGCATGCAATGCTGTGACCACATCGATGCGCTCGGGCAGCAAGGGTGACGTAATTGAATCAGCCACCGATAAATTCAAAAACGACATGCGTTCAAACCCTGCGCTGGCCGCCAGTTCGGTCGCGCGTTGCACCAGGTCGTCACGGGTTTCGATGCTGTAAATGTGCGAGTTGTCGTTCAGTGCTTTGAAGTACAGGTCGTACAAAATGAAACCCAGATACGACTTGCCTGCACCATGGTCAACCAGATGGATATCAGGGTGATGCTGTTTGACATCGTTTAGCAGGGGTTCGATGAAGTTGAACAGGTGGTAGACCTGTTTCAGTTTACGCCGACTGTCCTGGTTCATCTTGCCGTCGCGAGTCAAGATATGCAGGGCTTTGAGCAGTTCGATAGACTGATCGGGGCGGATGTCGTAGGAAGTGGTCATGAAATTGATGGCGGGCGTGACAGCTGGATTCTGGATTTTACCGGTACAACGGCTTTTGCCGTTCAAAGCGGTTGTGGTCTGGGCTTTTAATGCTGTTTTCTGACGCTTTTCGGGGTTTGCCCTAAAAATTGCAAGTTTCAATCATTTTCCAAAATTTTGTTACCCGATGGAAATATAATTGGGAGTGAATGTGGTATTCAGGCCCGGTTGGCCGGGCATTCGGGCGGGGCTTTCCCGCAGCACCCCTGGCGTGTCGTCATGTGCACCTCGTTTGAATTTTAGATGGAGCGTTTAATGAATTGGTTTAACGACCTCAAGGTTGGCACCAAACTGATCGGAGGCTTTCTGATTGTTGCCATTATTGGTGGCATCATCGGTCTCCAGGGCATTTTGAAATCTAGCCAGATCAATGACCTGTCGACGGTCATGTACGAACGCGAAGTAACAGGGATGCAACACGCAGCCGAGGCCAACATTAACCTGATGGCCAGCAGCCGTGCCATTCGCGCAGCCATGATGGTATTTGAAGAGGCTGAACGTGACAAAGAGTTGCAGCAACTTCAGAATTACCTGATCAATACCTACACTGAGCTCGAACAAGTTTCGAAAACTCTTTATTCATTTCAGGGGCAGGCGCTTCTCGATAATGCGCGTACCGAACTGGATAAGTACAACGCTATCACCAAGAAGGTGATTAAAGAGCTGCTATCTGATGACCTGATTGCGCACCGTAACGCCACCGAGGTGTTGATTACAGAGCTTCAGCCGCAAATGGCAGTGGTTGATCGTCTGTTGTCTGATATTTTTCATAGAAAAGTTAATAACGCAAAAATTCTGAATGAAGAGACCAATGAGATTTATGCCAGTATTTTCACGCAACTTATCATCTTGACTATCGTGGGTATGTTGGTCGGTATTCTTATTGGCATTGCACTTACTCGCGGCCTGACCCGTCAACTTGGTGGTGAACCGTCAGTTGCAGTCAAGGCGGCTGCGGCAATCGCTTCCGGCGACCTCAGCGCACCCATCGATGCCTCTCGCGCCAAAGTTGGCAGCATTATTTATGCCATGAAGCAAATGCAAAGCTCGCTGCGCGAAGTTGTGGGTACTGTCAGAACCTCAACGACCAGTATCGCTGCAGGCGCTGAGCAGATTGCTGCCGGCAACACCGACCTGTCTTCCCGCACCGAGCAACAGGCGGCCAGTTTGCAAGAAACAGCGGCTTCCATGGAAGAATTGTCCAGCACGGTCAAGTCCAACTCTGAAAGTGCCAAGCAAGTTACACAAATGGCCATGTCGGCCAGTTCGGTGGCCGGTCGCGGTGGTGAAGTGGTTGGCCAAGTCGTTCAAATGATGAACGACATCAACGAGTCTTCACGCAAAATCGCCGATCGTATTGGCGTTATTGATGGCATTGCCTTCCAGACCAACATTCTGGCACTGAACGCTGCGGTTGAAGCTGCGCGTGCGGGCGAACAAGGTCGTGGCTTTGCGGTGGTGGCGGGTGAAGTGCGTAGCCTGGCCAAGCGAAGCGCTGACGCGGCCAAAGAGATTAAAGACCTTATCAACGAAAGTGTGGCTCGTGTTGACGCGGGTGGCCAATTGGTCAGTGATGCCGGCGACACCATGGCCGATATCGTGAACCAGGTCAACAAGGTTACCGAACTCATCAAGGAAATTGACCGCGCGACCGACGAGCAATCGTCGGGTATTTCCCAGGTCAACCTGGCCATCAGCCAACTTGATGATGTGACCCAGCAAAACTCGTCGCTGGTTGAAGAATCGGCGGCCGCTGCTGCCAGCCTCAATGATCAGGTTCAGGGCTTGTTGCGTGCTGTAGCTGTGTTCAAACTTGATACCAATATGGTGATCGACGGGTATGCCAAGTTGCGTGCTGAAGAGCCTGTGCGTAAAACCCAGCAGCGTGCGGCGCCTGCGGTTTCTGCGCCCGCGCCGGCAGCATTGCGTGTCGGGGCTTCTTCAGCATCGGCTTCAACTGCAGCCTCGGCAACCGCTTCGGCTTCGGCTTCGGCCCACAAGACGTCTGCAGGGGCACAAAAACCTTCTACTGCCAGCGCTGGTAGCTCAGCTGCTCGTCCTGCTTCTTCAGCCTCGGCCCTCAAACGTCCGGCCTTGTCTTCCGCGCCTGATTCGGCCTCCAAAGCCTCGGCTCGCACAGCGCCCAAGCCCGCAGTTGAAGATAAAGAAGACGATTGGGAAACTTTCTGATCAATGCGTACTATGGCGCGTTAATTCCCGCCTAAGACATTCACGTCGGTGGGTTGCAATGCAAAATCAAAAAGCCCTTTGGTTATTCCCCCCAGCAATCAATACATAGTTAGGGTGAATTAGCCAGCAGAAGTACCTCAAGCCCCTCTCGCAGGGG
>CAYTSJ010000163.1:0-5367 GCA_964440385.1 uncultured Pusillimonas sp.
GATGGCGGAGGTTGCCCGCTTGAACCGACCACAGTCATTGACCTGACCGGGCCAGAGCCTGTTGTGGTGCGCCGTGGGCAAGGCAATCTTGCCAGCCTGGGTCTGGATTGAAAGCGGTTAAAACTCATGGATATTGATGCTCTGGTCCAAACCATCACGGTTTACGCATTACCGGTACTGTTTGGCATTACCCTGCATGAGGCCGCGCACGGGTATGTGGCTCGCATGTTCGGTGACCCGACCGCCTGGCAAATGGGGCGGGTAACGTTAAACCCGATGAAACACATTGATCCGGTGGGAACAATCGCCGTGCCTTTGTTTCTGTTGTTCACCACCAAACTGATGGGGGGGGCCGGTATGTTGTTTGGATGGGCCAAACCCGTGCCGGTTGACTGGAGCCGTCTGCGTAACCCCAAGCGAGACATGCTGTGGGTCGCTTTGGCGGGCCCGGGCTCGAACATCCTGATGGCCATTTTATGGACCTTGTCGCTGAAGCTGTTCATGGCTTCCGGTATGGCTGTCTCTGATTTTTGGGTGCAAATGGCTTTTGCCGGCATCAACATCAATCTGGTCCTGATGGCGCTCAATCTGCTGCCTTTACCCCCGCTTGACGGAGGTCGTGTGATTTTCAGCCTGCTTCCCGATCGATGGGCATGGCAGTTCTCAAGAATAGAGCCTTATGGCATGTTGATATTGATTATCTTGATGCTGACGGGTGCCCTTTGGGTGTTGTTGCAGCCCTTGTTGTTGTTTGGGCAGGGCATTGTTCGTCTGTTTCTGTAAAAAACTCCGGGCAAGCAATATCTGTTTGGCGGCTTATCCGTTAAACTTTAGCGTTATCTTGAATTCTCGGAGTCTAATCTCATTATGGTCAGTACCGAAACGGCGATGCCCGCGTTTCAGGGCAGCATTGTGGCTTTAGCCACCCCCATGCTTCCTGATGGCAGCCTTGATCTGCCCGCGTATCGCAAATTAATCGATTGGCACGTGCAAGAGGGTACCGATGCGCTGGTCGTCGTGGGTACCTCCGGGGAGTCACCCACGGTCAGCATGGAAGAGCATGCCGAACTTATTCGCACCGCTGTAGAGCATTCTGCCGGGCGTATTCCTGTTATCGCCGGTGTTGGCGGTAATTCAACCTCAGAAGCCATTGAGCTTTCCGAATATGCCCTTAAAGCGGGTGCCCAGGCGGGTCTTTCGGTTGTGCCTTATTACAACCGGCCCACCCAGGAAGGGATGTACAGGCACTTTCGTACTATTGCCGAGGCGGTCGATTTGCCCACGATCTTGTACAACGTACCCGGTCGTACCGTCGCCGACATGAGCAACGACACCGTGCTGCGTCTGGCCCAGGTGCCCGGTATCATCGGCATCAAAGATGCGACGGGTGATATCGCTCGTGGTGGCTGGTTGTTGCACCACAAACCTGAGTCATTTCAGGTGTTCAGTGGTGACGATCCTACCGCGGCTTCTCTTATTCTTTTGGGGGGGCGTGGCAATATTTCGGTCACAGCCAACGTGGCACCGCGCCTGATGCATGAATTGTGCATGGCCGCCCTGAATGCCGATGTGCCTCGTGTTCGCGAGCTGAATGGTCGTCTGGCCCAGCTGAACAAAGTCTTGTTTGTCGAGGCCAACCCGATTCCTGTCAAATGGGCTATGACCGAAATGGGGTTGTGCCAGGCTGGCAGTCGTTTACCTTTAACCCCCCTTAGCGAGCAGTTCCACGCTGTGGTTCGTAATGCTTTAAAAGACGTAGGCTTAATTTAATGATCAAGATGCGCTTAAACAAACGCTTTTCTGCCCTGGCTTTGTCCATGGGTGTGGTTTTGCTGTCCGGCTGTTCGCAAATCAACAAAGTCATGGGTAACGAAGATTCTGTGAATTATCGCAGTACCGTTGCCGGTGACCCGCTCAGTATTCCTCCTGATTTAACCCAGGCCAATCGCGATGCCCGTTATCGTGCGCCCGAAGGTACCACTACATTCAGCCAATATGCGGCTGCCCAGCAGGCGCGTGGCGCAAAAACCAACGCTCAGGGTGTCTTACCCTCGGTGGAAGATATCAACGTCATGCGTGACGGCGACATCCGCTGGTTGGTAGTGAATCGGCCTGCCGAACAGATTTACCCGCAAATTCTCGAGTTCTGGGCCGAGCAAGGGTTCACCATTCAAACGCAAGATCCTAAGGCCGGCATGGTCCTGACCGATTGGGCCGAGAACCGTGCCAAAATTCCCGAGGGCTGGATCAAATCTGCCTTGGGTGCCATATTTGATCAGGTCTTTGATAGCGGTGAACGCGAGCGTTTCCGTACCCGTCTTGAGCGCGCCAATGGTAAAACCGAGGTTTACATCAGCCACCAGCAAATGGTCGAAACCGGTACGGCCGATAACAGCGGCTGGAAATGGGTGGCAGGTAAAGAAGATCCAAACGTGAATGCAGCCATGCTGGCTCGTTTGATGGTTTTCCTGGGCACTGACGTCGAACGTGCCAAGGCCAAAGTTACCGAGGCACAGAATCAGCCCACTTCGCCGGTTGTGGCACCTGTAGCGCCCGGCCAGACAACCGTTACCTTGGCCGAATCCTTTGATCGTGCATGGCGTCGTGTGGGTGTAGCCATCGACTCTGCCGGTTTCTTTGTCGAAGATCGTGATCGCTCTACCGGCGACTACTATGTTCGTTACCTTGATACCGATACCGGTCAGAAGATCGAGCAGCCCAACATCTTCCAGCGGATGTTTGGCGGCAAGGGCACCTCAGAGCCCCGTACCTTCCGTATTCGTGTGACCGATCAGGGCAGCAGCTCGGTGGTCAACGTGCTGGATGCCAATGGTCAACAAGACAACTCCGAGACCGCAAAGCGCATTATCAGCGTTTTGTCCAGCAATATGTAGTTGTGGTAAACCGGTGTCCGATCTTGGGGTCGGGTGCCTGTGACCTTAACGCACCAAAAAAAAACGGTGTTTGCATGAAAGCAAACACCGTTTTTTTTGAGGGTTTCCCCAACCGGGGAAAATCTGCGGATGGGTCTGGCTGTAGAGGGTGTTTTACGGTGCGTCCTCATAACGTAGCCACCCGTCATCCAGCCATGCATTCAGCATGTCAAGGGCTTCCTCCGAGGGTTTCCCTTTCTTCAGGTCGGAGCAGGACAGAACACGCTCATCAGCCAGACGCTTGAGCCAGTTTTTTGCGTCAACGGGTGCCACTTCGCCATTGATGAACACACTGTGATCCCGGTACATCAGCCGGGTGCAGCGATCGAGTACAAATTGTCCTTTTGAGGGTATTTCTTCGAGCAGGTCAATCCGGTGGTCACCAGGCTCAAACCATGCAGCCTGCGAGGGTTCGGTCAGCCATTGGCCCAGAAAACGTGCGGCAAGCTCAGGGGTGAATTTGACACGACTGACCGCGTCCAGTGCGGCATCGATCAAGCTGTCGGGTAACTGTGCCGGGTTCGGTGTGGCCGGAGTCCCACGATCTTTGTAGGTCTTGTCAAGTACGGGCCCGGGTAATGGCGGGTTGGCATATAACCCGTTACTGTCACCGAGTTTTGCCATGATCTGGTCACCGGCAGCATCCAGCAGTCCGCGCGCCAACGCCCCGGTTGTTGGGGCGCGAAAGCCGATGGATATTGTCATGCAGTCTCCCTGGGCGATGCCATCGTGGGCAACGTGGGGAGGTAAATACAGCATGTCACCGGGTTCAAGCACAAACTCTTGTTCGGTTTGGAGGTTAGCCAGTATTTTTAAAGGCAAGCCTGGAACCAGAGAGAGGTCTTTCTGGGTGCTGATGCGCCAGTTTCTGCGACCCACCGCTTGCAGCAAAAATACGTCATAGCTATCGAAGTGTGGCCCGACGCCTCCGCCATCGGTGGCAATGCTGACCATGGCATCGTCAAGGCGTGCATCGCTGATGAACCTGAATTGATGCATCAAGGCGGCCATGTCGTCATCATGAGCATCGACGTTTTGGGCCAGCACGGTCCAGCCGGGTTTCTTTGCGCCGGGAAGGCGATTGAAGGGGCCGGTTTTCATGTGCCAGCCGGCATCGTCGTGCCAAATCAGTCGAGATTCAACTTCCTCGCGTTTGACCAGGGTCTTGACCTCGTTGATGGATAAAGAGGGCTTGAAACCGGGTATGGCCTGACGGATCAGCAAAGGCTTGCGTTGCCAGTAGTCTTGCATGAACTGACTTGGACTCAGGCCGCCAAGGAGTGTCGATGGGCTCGTGATATTCATGGTAACTGTGCTCTCAATGCGTAAATGAGTTCAAGGGCTTCCCGGGGCGTCAGTGAGTCCGGATCGATCTGCTCAAGGGTCTCAGCCAAATTGGCCAAAATAGCGGCCTCAGGTGCTTTTTCATTGCCCGCAGTCGTTTTGTCGTCCATGCGGCTTTCGGCAAACAGGTCCAGTTGGGGCGGGGTGCCTCCGGTGGCTTCAAGACGGGCCAGTTGACGGCTTGCGTTTCTGATGACTGCCGCTGGAATCCCGGCGCGTTGGGCGACCTGAATGCCGTAGCTGCGACTGGCGGGGCCAGGTCTGACTTCATGAAGAAATACAATTCCACCTGAAGATTCTGCAGCAGCTAAATGGACATTGATTGCGCCCGGAGCTTCGTTGGGCAGACGTGTAATTTCAAAATAATGCGTTGCAAATAGCGTCAAGGCCTGATTGTGAGTCAGTAGCCGGTGGGCAATAGCCCATGCCAGCGCAAGGCCGTCATAGGTTGACGTACCACGACCGATTTCATCCATCAGTACCAGGCTTTCCGAGGTGCTCGCCGTCAAAATAGTGGCCGCTTCGGTCATTTCCATCATGAAGGTCGAACGGCCTCCGGCCAGGTCGTCAGCAGCACCGATGCGGGTAAAGATCCTGTCGATCTGACCGATGCAGGCCGTCGTTGCCGGCACAAAACTACCCACCCGGGCCAGCAGCACAATCAGGGCAATTTGCCGCATGTACGTTGATTTACCCCCCATGTTCGGCCCGGTGATCAGCAGCATACGTTGTGACGCGCCCAGACTGCAGTCGTTGGGAATGAATCGTTCGATGGTGTGTTCTACGACGGGGTGTCGGCCTTGCTCAATCTGTATTTCAGCAGCCTCTGTAAGCTCTGGTGCAACCCATTGGTGGGTTTGCGCGTGTTCTGCCAGGGCAGCCAGTGCGTCAATGTGTGCCAGTGCGCTGGCGCAGGTTGATAATGCGGGTACCCAACTGGCCAAGGTATCAAGCAGTTGCTCGTACAGATATTTCTCTCGTGCCAGACTGCGGTCTTTTGCAGAAAGCACTTTATCTTCCCACGCTTTGAGCTCGGGGGTGATGTAGCGCTCAACATTCTTGAGGGTTTGCCTGCGCCGGTAGTCGTCAG
>CAYTSJ010000164.1:0-5322 GCA_964440385.1 uncultured Pusillimonas sp.
GACGTACTCACCCTCGGCATTTTTTTGATAGTTAAGAACGACAGCGACTGACAGTCGGCGCAACTGCCCGACCGGGTCTTTGATATGACTTATTGTGCGATCGACTTCGTAGTTAACGGTTGATTCGCGGCGACTACTGACTGCAGGCGCATCAGGTTTCGCAGCGGTGGCAGGAGCGCCCGCACGCGCATTGGTGGCATTGGCAGCATTGACATCGTTGGCAGTGTTCGCGGCGTTTGCTGCGTTCGCATTCTGACCAACCTGGGCATTCGGGTCGTCACCGGGAGGCACCACGATAGGGGCCTGGGCGTTGGGAGGGGGTTGGTTGGTCAGCGCACCAGGCACGCCGGCCGCAGGTAATCCGTCGAGCCCGCCGCCTGAGGCACTACGTTGTTCACTGCGAACAGCCGCTTCACCGGGTTTCTGGTTGGGGCGATAGACTTCTGAGGTTTGTTCACGAACCGCAAAATCAACGTCGGCACTGGCCTGCGCTCGCACATTGCCTGCCCCGACCAGTGGGGTTAGCAAGGTCATGATGCGTTGGACCGTGCGTTGTTCAATGTCGTTGACCAGGTTACGCCGGGTGCTTTCAAGGCCGGCATCACCGGTGGGTGCTGTCAGCAGCCTGCCGTTCTGGTCGACAATAGACACGTTGTCAGATGACAGGTTGGGTACGCTGGATGAGACCAACCAGGTAATGGCTGAGACCTGCGCTTCGCTGAGCGAGCGGCCAGGATAAAGACTGACCAGCACAGAAGCCGTTGGGGGTTGGCGGTCGCGTACAAACAGGCTTTCGCGCGGCATGGCCAGGTGTACCCGCGCAGACTGTACGGCATGAACAGCTTGAATAGAGCTGGCCAATTCACCTTCAAGGGCGCGCTGGTAAGTGATCTGTTCGGTGAACTGGCTTGCACCAAAACGGGTGTTATCCAGTAATTCAAACCCCGTACCACTGGCGCGAGGCAGGCCTTGTTCGGCCAGTTGCAACCGTGTTTTGTGAACCTGGTCTGCGGGAACCTCGATGGCCGTTCCGTTATTTGAAAGTCGGTATGGCACGCCCATTTGGGTCAGTGCAGTAACAATTGTGCCGCCTTCTTTATCGGGAAGGTTGGAAAACAACGTTCTGTATTCTGGTGGACGTGACCAAAGGATGAGCACCACCACCAAAGCAACCAACAATGACGCAGCACCAATGAGCGCTGGCTTTGGAATAGCAGCGACCTTGGATAAAAAAGGAAAACGAGCCAACAATGCAGCAGCCTGGCTCATTCATAACCTCGGGTGGGGCGCGCATTGCCTGCAGGCAGTCGGGTTAAGCAAACGGGTTGCAAGTTACGCATTCAGCTAAACGTTGATAATCGGAGCATGAATTATTACGTTTATTTGCAAGCAAGCAATGGCCGAACAGCACTATTTTTACAGGCTTTATTGAATTTGACGGTGTGTAAACCGTATTCTTTAGGGCAATTCTTGCAGATTAGTAACAATTACAGACTCTGAAATGACGGAAATAACCGGAAAATCAGGGTTTAATGCCCGGCATGGCGAGCAAAATGAACCGTATAGTATCACTATGAAGTAATATTTGTAGATTGTCCCATGAAGTAATATGTACTGATTGTTTCTTGCCCGTTATTCTTTTAAGCCTAAGGTTTTATGTCAATTTCACCAATTTCATCTCTTGAAGACGTTCTGGGTCAGTTGCGCTCGGTAGCCAGTGTGGCGGGTGGTCGTCCGGCCCAAGAAAGTGCTCCAGCGGGGTCGTCGGGTGGTTTTGCGGCCGAATTGCAGCGTTCAATCCAGCAAGTGGCCCAGATGCAGAGTGCTTCTGCAGCCCAGGCCCAGTCATTCCAGATGGGCGACCCCAATGTATCGCTTAACGATGTCATGATCGACATGCAAAAAGCCAGTATTGCCTTTCAAACGACGGTGCAGGTGCGCAACAGGTTGGTGGCGGCCTACCAGGAAATTGCAAGTATGCCTATCTAAAGGGCTTTCTTGTTCATGGCGCTGTAGTGTTACATACAAAAACACGTTGTTGCTTTGTAGCAACTCTTCAAATGGCAGGTGGCTCCAAAGCCAGGATTTCATCTTGTCTGGAATCCAGCATGTAAAGCCACGCCAGCAACTCGGCAACCGCCTGGTACAACTCTGGCGGTATGTGTTGGTCTATGTCAACCTGCATCAACAGCCCGACCAGTTCGGGTGACTCGTGAACATACAGGTTGTTTTCTTTGGCGGTTCTGATAATTGTTTCAGCCAAAGAGCCATAACCTTTGGCAACAACCCGCGGGGCCATATCCGCTTGGTCGTACTTTACCGCCACCGCGCTGGGGCGGTTGCGAAACAGGTCTGAAGAGCCCCTAGCCATTGTTGACCTCTGGGCCAGGCGTGGCATCAAAAGTATCGTTGTCCGATGTGGAATTAATAACAAACTGGCTTAACACCAGGCCGCTGGCATCGAAGCTGGTTTGCAGCATATTCCGGTTGGCCTGAAGTGTCTCGGAAGACTGCGGCGCAACGGCGTGCATTATCACCCTGCGATCAAGTAAATTTATTCTGACGTCAACTTCGCCCAGATGAGGCAGCTGCAGTTTAATGCGAGTTGCCCAGTGGGTTTGTTGGCCGGGTTCGGCATTGTTACCCGGTTCGCGCCTTTGAATCTCCCAGTCCATCTTGGCGTCAGGCCATGCCTCACCGCGCCACGATACGGTCTGGTTCGCAAGCACTTCAAGCTGCTGGCGAACCATCAGGTGGGTGTCTGGGTGCAGTTTGGAGAGCGGCCCGGTGACCAATGCCGAAGGTTGAACGCCAGGGGGTGTGGTGCTTTGTGTTGCAGCCCCCTGAGATGTTGACGAGAGTTGATTGCTGGATGCGGGGTTGCTGGTGTTGTTTTGGCCAGGCTCTGCACGCGAGGGCGTACCCTGGTTTTGGTTGATTGAAGTCGTCGCTGCCGGCTCGGAGGTGGGCGACGATTGAGCAGTGCGTAACACTGAAGCTTGGGTTAATTGAGCTTGCGGTTCTTGTCTTAAGGCTTGAACTGGCATTTTTCCAAAGGCCAGATCAGCAAGGTGAGATTCATAAAACAAACCGCTGCTTTGCAGGGCGTTGCCCAAAGCCTGGCCGAAGGCTTGTGCGGATACCCGTTGTGCGGCCAGTGCCATTTCAATGACAGCATTGGGCTGGTTGGTTACCGTTGCATTTGGAACAGCCGAGCCACTTGCAGAGGGTCCCTGAGCGGAAGAGGGGGGCGCAGAAGGGGTGGCTTGCTGGATGGCGGTTGACCCGCCTGTTGGCGTTGTTGTAGTGCCACCGCCCGTGCCTTGCCCCGACGGGTTGCGCCCGCCTTCGGGAAAAGGGGATACCAAAGGCTGTTTACCTTGCACGGGTGCGGGTTGTTCGGGAAAGCTCGTAAGCAGCGACAAGATGGTGCGTGCAGCATTGCCCAGAGTTGTTGGTGCCGATGGCGTGGTCCCGGTACTGGGTGATTCTTTACCCCCGGTCAGCAAGCCTTTCTGGGCATCAAGTTTGGTTTTTTCAATGCCTTGCTTGATGTGCTGGTCGTTTTGCAACAACGCCCGGTCAACATTTTCCCGAGGTTCCCGAATGACCTGATTTTGGAGCTGATCAATTTTGGCCGCTTCGGCGGCTTGAGAAACCGCGTCGGGCCTTGCGCCATTGACCAGATTGGCTTGCTGGGACAGCGTTGTACCGAGGGCTGCATCAATCCGCTGTATCAGGAGAGTGCCCAGATTTGGGCCGCCAACACTCATGATCGCTGTTTAGGTTGAGCCAGGTACGTTTGTGCGACATTTTGCTGGCGCTTCATGATGCCCAGCAAGCCGCCCAATCGTTCAAGCTCTGGTGAAACCAGATGGCGGATGCACGCGTCGTCTTGCAAAATTTTGGTCAGGTATGGCTTGCGTGCCATACGGTCTTCATTATCGAGGGGTTTGAGTTTTTTCAGGCTTTCAACCGCATCGAAATATTCTTTACTGACCGACACCACCGATTCCCAGTCGTTTTCACGGGCCAGGCGCACCATTTTGTCTGAAAGCGATGCAATCAGAGCGTACTGGCGCAGCGTAGGCGATGGTGCGGGCATAACGGGTCTGGTTGCAAGCATAGTTTGGTATGGGGGTAAAGAGAACGTGGTTATGTCGCAGATGCGCTAAGCCGTGCTCGTTGCCCCTTTTTTATCGACAGCGGTTTTCCAGGCGCCGGCAATTTCTTTTAGCATGGTTTCAACAAGTTCGAGTTTTTCTTTGTCGTTGTTCAGGTTCGACAATAACAAATTACTCACCATAAGGTCATACGTAGCGGACAGGTTTTTGGCCAGTTCCCCGCCAGCATCCATATTCAGGCTGGCTTTCAGGCCTGACTCGATGATATCGATAGCCTTTGAAATCGAAACCCCTTTGCCTGCAATATTGTTGCCATCCATATACAGCTTTGCCTTGGCGATGGCTGCCAAAGCGCCATCGTAAAGCAAAGTAATAAGGTGCTCGGGGCTGGCGCTAAGTACTTCGGTCTCAAGACCGATATTGGCGTAAGCCTGAATTGAACGATGGCTGCGAGGACCGCGGGGGTTAGAGTACGTCATTTATTCGACTGGCTGGATAAACTTTCAAGGCCGGCAAGTTGGGTGGTGAGATAACTGCTAACAGAATTCATTTGCGCGATCATGCTGTCAAGCGCTGCAAATTGCTTCTGGTACGTAGCCATTCTTTCATCAATGCGCTGTGATGTGACTTCGTACTGACGCTTCAGTTCGTTAATGGTGTTGGTGGCACCGTTGGTGGCAGAGCTGATAGGGCCGTTGGTGCCCAGCAAATCTTTTGTGATTTGCGCCATACGTTCGGTGACCCCGCCAGTACCTTGCAAAAAGTTCGTGGCATCACCAAGGTTGTTTTTCAGGGCTTCAGACAGCTTGGCGTTGTCAAGGGTCAGTTCGCCATTTTGATAATTGAATTCGATGCACAAGTAAGATAAAGAGCGAATATTGCCGTCTGAGCTGCTGACGTTGAGAATACCCCGAACCTGTTCTTGTACTCGCCTGGCAATGGCGTCGCCCGTAAGGACACTGCCTTGCTGGGATTCAGTGTTGAAGGACGTGAGCGAACGGACTGTGCCCTGTAATGCGTTGTAGGCGTTTACGAAGTTGGTGATGGCCTTGCTGGCCGCACTGTCATCGCGAGAAACTGAAAGGTTGATGGTTTTGGCCGGGTCTGCACTGTTCAGCGTAAGGGTGACGCCTTCGATGACGTCTTCAATAGTGTTGGTTTGGCTGGTGATGTCAACGCCATTGATCTTGATCTCGGC
>CAYTSJ010000165.1:0-5264 GCA_964440385.1 uncultured Pusillimonas sp.
GCATGACCTTGCCAATAGCGCGAGACTTGTCGAAACTGGGCATTCGCTGCATGACCATCGCTCCCGGAATTTTCGGTACGCCCATGGTGTATGGCATGCCACAAGAAGTGCAAGACTCTTTGGCCGCCAGTATTCCCTTCCCTTCTCGCCTGGGTCGTCCCGAAGATTACGCCAAACTGGTGCACAGCATCATTACCAACGAAATGCTTAACGGTGAAACCATCCGTCTGGATGGCGCTATCCGCATGGCACCAAAATAAGACGCTGATATGGGCTTGTTACGGTCCGCCGCAACAGTCAGCAGTTTTACCCTGCTATCGCGAATCACCGGGCTGATTCGCGATATTTTTATTGCCAGCTCATTTGGCGCAGGACCGCTGACAGATGCTTTCTGGGTTGCTTTCCGCATCCCCAACTTGCTGCGCCGCCTTTTTGCTGAAGGGGCGTTTTCTCAAGCATTTGTACCCATTCTCGGGGAAGCCAAGAACAACGGCACACCCGAATCTGTTCGTATTTTGCTGGATCGCGTAGCGCTGCTGCTGACCGTGACATTGATGCTGGTCACTTTGGCCGGAATGCTGGCCACCCCATGGGTAGTCAGCATCATGGCCAGCGGTTTACGTTCCGCTGACCGCCATACCGAATTTGAGGCAGCCGTCTGGATGACGCGACTGATGTTCCCTTACATCATTTGCATGTCGTTGGTGGCTTTTGCATCCGGGGTCCTGAATACATGGCGCAAGTTTGCCGTACCGGCATTTACACCGGTATTGCTGAACATCGCCATGATTTTGGCCTGCATTTTTCTGACCCCCTGGTTCGGCACGCCCATTTACGCCCTTTCGGTTGGCGTCATGGCAGGCGGCGTGGCCCAACTGACGGTTCAATGGGTTGCCCTGGCTCGTCTAGGACTGACACCACGCTGGTCGTTTGGGGTCAAGACAGCAGCGCAAGACCCCACCGTTCGGCGTATCATGCGTCAGATGCTTCCTGCCATTCTGGGCGTCTCGGTGGCTCAGATATCATTATTGATCAATACCAACATTGCAACGTGGTTGACTTCAGGTAGTGTTACCTGGCTGTCATTTGCCGACAGGTTGATGGAGTTCCCGACAGCCTTGCTGGGCATTGCGCTGGGTACAGTATTACTACCCAGTTTATCGGCAGCCCATGCCGCAAAAAATACCGACGACTACAGCAACCTGCTGGACTGGGGGTTGCGCCTGGTCATTTTGCTGGGGTTGCCGGCCGCTTTGGCAATGGCGCTCTTGTCAGAGGGGCTGGTTGCCACGCTTTTCCACTACGGGGCGTTCAAAAGCACTGATGTAGAACAAACCCGCCTGGCCGTCATGGCTTATTCCGTCGGTTTGATCGGATTATTGGCCATCAAGATTCTGGCCCCCGGTTTCTATGCCAAGCAAGACATCAAGACACCGGTAAAAATTGCCATTTTCGTGCTGGTCCTGACGCAAGCTTTCAATCTGGTTTTCGTCCCGCTATTTGCACATGCGGGTCTTGCTCTGTCAATTGCCTTGGGTGCGACCGTCAATGCATTACTTTTGCTAGTCCTGTTATGCAGACGAGGGGTTTATCGTCCAAGATCAGGGTGGTTGCTGTTTCTGATCAAGGTTATGCCCTGCCTTGCCATCCTGGGCGTCATTCTGGTCGTCGCCAATCAACACATCGACTGGACAGGATTTGAAAACGTCTTCAAGCGTGTCCTCTGGCTGACCTGCCTACTGGGATTGGCGGGTATGGCGTATGTTGCGGGCTTGTTGCTGTTTGGTTTTCGCCCGAGACACTTTACAAGAAAGGCCTTGTAAGCTAGAATCACTGTCTTTGCTAATTAAACAGCTGCATCACGCACGTAGATATATTTTAGTAGATACACTTTACTAGCGCCGCAGCGTAACACTGTAAATAAATACCACTATGGCTAACACCGCACAAGCTCGCAAACGTGCCCGTCAATCGGTTGCACTTAACAAACACAATTCCAGCCTGCGCTCTATGCTGCGCACGTCGATCAAGCGCGTTCGTCAGGCAATCGAAGCCGGCGATAAAGCTGCTGCTACCGAAGTGCTGCGCAAAACCACCAGCATTATCGACCGCGTCGCCGACAAAAACATCATTCACAAAAACAAGGCAGCTCGTCATAAAAGCCGTCTTTCCGCTGCTGTTAAAGCAATTTAATTGACTACAGTCGTTTAATTGGCAAAATTGCCTGGGTGACTTGAGGTCACCCGCAATAAAATCGGGGCGCTTAGTGCGCCCTGTTTTTTTGCGCTAAACCGTAATATGAATCTGTTTGACTTGAACAGTCGCAAGCCAAACGGTCGTAAAAAAAGCCCGGCTAATCCGGGCGCTCGGGCGGCGCTTGCCGCTCTTGGGTTTTAAGCTGGTTACTTTTAGCGAAATCGCACACAAAAGCCCAAGCCAAAGGTTCAAGATCTCGTAAGCGGCGATCAACTATCACACACCTGACCCCATCAATGTGGGTGGGGTAAACATAGGGCGAATAGCTCAGACGATCACCCTTCATGCCGGGCGGCCGAAATTGCGACATGACACCTGCTAGCCTTTCAGCCCAATCACTGGGACGAAAACGCTGCCCAGACTCGGTAACACCAAAAATAATGAGCTGCTGCACGATTCTGACCGAAGTAAATAAAGCTAATCATTGTACCTCGTTCCACTTCTGGCAGCTTAGAACAAAAATTGTTTATGATAGTCAGCTTGACTGAACAACAACCAAGGCAAACGATGTCCAACGTGTCTACGCCGGCGGCGCCATTGCGCCATTTCCTGCAGCTTAATGATTTCACCCCCCAGGAAATCCAGTACGTGCTTGATCGCGCCCGTCTGATCAAAGATAAATTCAAGCGCTACCAGCCTCACCACACGCTGCACGACCGTACCTTGGCCATGGTGTTTGAAAAAGCCAGTACCCGTACCCGGGTGTCGTTCGAAGCCGGCATGTATCAGTTAGGTGGGTCAGTCATCCACTTGACCACCGGTGACTCGCAGCTGGGGCGCTCTGAGCCCATCGAAGATACCGCCCGCGTGGTTTCACGCATGGTCGACCTGGTCATGATACGTACGTTCGAACAAACGCGCATAGAACGCTTTGCAGAACATTCTCGCGTTCCAGTCATCAACGGGCTCACCAACGAGTTTCACCCCTGCCAGATTCTGGCCGACATCCTGACCTTCATTGAACATTTGGGCCCTATTCAAGGCAAAACCGTCGCCTGGATCGGTGATGCCAACAACATGGCCTATACATGGTTGCAAGCCGCTGAATTACTGGGCTTCACGCTGCACGTCTCTTCGCCCAAAGGGTATGAACTCGACCCGCAGCGCATTGGCAGCCCTGCTTCTTCAACACTGCAAATTTTCGATAACCCGCTTGATGCGTGCCGAGGCGCGCATCTGGTCACCACTGACGTCTGGACCAGCATGGGTTACGAAGAAGAAAACGAAGCGCGTCGCCTGGCTTTCGCCAACTGGTGTGTTGATTCCGCCATGATGGCAGCAGCACAGCCCGAAGCCATTTTCATGCATTGCCTGCCCGCCCATAGGGGTGAAGAAGTGACTGCTGAAGTGATAGACGGGCCACAAAGTGTCGTTTGGGATGAAGCCGAAAACCGTCTTCACGTGCAAAAGGCGCTCATGGAATTCCTGGTTCACGGGCAAATCAAAAACCAGAACTGAAACACGTTACACATCTGCCAGCGCAGACCTATACTGGCAAAATACGTCATGAAACGCAAAGGGCGCCTCGAGAGGCGCCCTTCTTTTATCGACAGACCGATGTCGCGCAATCAGTCTTTTTTGCCAACATCTTGCAGCAAGGGCACACCGTTGTCTTTTGACGATGACAACAGACCGACCTGAGCATACGTTTGCAGTTTGTCGCGCGTATCAACGATATCAAGGTTACGCATCGTCAATTGGCCGATACGATCGCGCGGCGAGAAAGCAGACTCTCCTTTCTCCATGGTCAGACGCTCGGGGTGGTAAGTCAGGTTGGACGATACCGTATTCAAGATCGAGTAATCATTACCGCGGCGCAGTTCAATCGTGACCTCACCGGTAATAGCGGCAGCAACCCAGCGCTGGGCTGCTTCACGCAGCATGATGGCCTGCGGATCAAACCAGCGACCCTGATACAGCAAACGACCCAGCTTGCGACCGTTTTCGCGGTATTGCTCAATGGTGTCTTCGTTGTGGATGCCAGTCACCAGACGCTCGTAGGCAATGAACAGCAGTGCCATACCCGGGGCTTCGTAAATACCGCGGCTTTTCGCTTCAATAATACGGTTTTCGATCTGGTCGCTCATGCCCAGACCATGACGACCGCCAATGGCGTTGGCTTCCATCATCAGTTCAACCGCGCTGCTGAAAGTTTTGCCATTCAGGGCAACCGGCTGGCCGGCTTCAAAACGTACGGTGACTTCTTCAGCCTTAACCTGAACGTCATCGCGCCAGAACGCCACACCCATAATGGGCTGAACAATCTTGATACCGGAATTCAGGAATTCCAGATCTTTGGCTTCATGGGTAGCACCCAGCATATTCGAATCGGTAGAGTAGGCCTTTTCAGCAGACATTTTGTAGTCGAAGCCATGCTGACGCATGTATTCGGACATTTCTGCACGACCACCCAGCTCGTCGATGAAGGTCTGGTCAAGCCACGGCTTGTAAATCTTGAGCTCGGGATTGGTCAGCAAACCGTAGCGATAGAAGCGTTCGATGTCGTTACCCTTGTAGGTACTGCCATCCCCCCAGATGTTGACGCCATCTTCTTTCATGGCAGCCACCAGCATGGTGC
Source organism: uncultured Pusillimonas sp. (assembly GCA_964440385.1). Taxonomy (GTDB): domain Bacteria; phylum Pseudomonadota; class Gammaproteobacteria; order Burkholderiales; family Burkholderiaceae_B; genus Neopusillimonas. Next base: position 4,835 of record CAYTSJ010000165.1, read on the forward strand.
CTGTTACAGCACGCCCAATGGGCGTGGTGTTGAAATAAGTGACGCCTGCTGTAGTCACGTGAAAAGCACCTGATTGCAATGCCGCAATGCCTTCAGCCACCAGTTGCGGGCGGCAGTCAATGAGGCGTGCCTTTTCAGCACCGTATTCGGTGGCGCGACGTGGAATTGCATCGTAGTCGGGCTCGTCGGGCTGCCCCAGATTGGCTGTGTAAGCGAAAGGAATGGCACCTTTTTCGCGCATCCACAACAGCGCGGCACTGGTGTCAAGGCCACCGGAAAATGCAATGCCGACCTTCTGGCCGACCGGAACGTTTTGAAGAATAGTGGTCATTGAATGGCTGCCTGAAACATAGCGATAAAACCGAAATTCTACACCGTCGAGGGGTGGGCTGCCCCTTGGCAAAAAAGACCTTATCCAGCGGCCCGGCTG
>CAYTSJ010000166.1:0-5242 GCA_964440385.1 uncultured Pusillimonas sp.
TTCCCGTGGCCTCCGGTGCCCACATAAAGGTTCCCGGCATCGTCGAAAAGCAGATTGCCATCCTGAATACAGAAAAACTCGGGGACCTATTGACGGCTTTGTGCGAAATAACCCTGGACGTGCAAACCCCCGAAGCACTGGCGCATTTCGAAACCCATATCATCAAGGAAGACGCCATCACCCAGTGTTATCGGGTGTCACCCGGGCCTGACTTTGTCGTGATTGCCCACATCCCCAACATGTCGGCATACCATGCCCTCGCCCACCGCGCGTTTACATCGCAACGCAATGTCAGAAACGTCCGCACGTTCTTTTCAACACACCGCGCCAAATTCAATGCCCGCGTCCCGATCGACAGCAGCACCCCAACCTTATGAAGCGCACACGGCATAACGGCTAATAACTACCAGCAAGATCAGGAACGAAGCACAGCTTCGTAAAGGGTCAGGTAATGCCGGGCCATCTGCGGCACATCATGTTCGGCCCAGACGTAATCAGACGCTTTTGAGGTCATCGCCTCTTTATACGAGGCATCGTCCAGCAATCGTGCAATTCCTGCCGCAACCGCCTGATAGTCGCCTATGTCGCACAAAATGCCACGGCCATCAGACAACAATTCCGCCAGCCCCCCGGCACGGGTCGCCACCACCGGCACATTCTGGTAGAACGCATCAAGCACACTGCTGCCCAAGGCCTCGTGCACCGAGGTCAGCGCAAAAACCTCGAAGGCAGAATACAAGGCCTCAACCCCCGCCTCGAAACCGGCAAACACGTAGTGCGATTCAAGATCAAGCTCACGGACCAATTGACGGGCCGCAAAAGAGACATCCCCGTCAGCCCCGAAATGCACAAACATCACATCGGGATGCGTTTTACGCAAATGATGCGCCGCCCTGATCAGGGTTAAAGGGTCTTTTTCACGGGTCAGTGCCGCAGCCGTACCCACCACGCGACGCTGCGCCAGACCATACCGTTGAACCAACGCCACGATACGGCCAGGATCCGCCGCCACCGGAAGGGCCGCGCTGCGAATAATTGAAACGGGCAACCCGAGCCGCCGGGGTTCGGATGCCGCCGCTTCGCTGATGGCAACAAACGCATCAGCGCGACGCCACTTCCAGAGCGTTTTGGCCGTTTTTGAAGCGCTGACCGGAAAAGCCGTACGTCGCGTAAATACTATGGCTGCGCCAAGAACTGGTTTCAGCGCAGCCAGCCAGGTCAGGGTATTGGCCGTTTGGGCATGAAGCACATCAAAGTGACGCCCCTTCAACAACAAAAACAACACCAACCCAGGCACATGGCCCGCTTCATGAACCACGAAGCCCGCCTGATGCGCCGCCGCTGCCAAAGGTTGCCCTTTGCGGGCCAGCAACTGCACATCGTGCCCCTGGGCCCGAAACTGTTCCATACAGAACAAGGTCTGACGCTCGCCGCCACGCCAGCCCCGTTCAAAATTAAGCAACAGGATGCGCATGCATTGCCCCCTTTAAACCGCAAAACGACAACAAAGCAATAGCATCCACAACTAATTATCCTGATCCGCTGAAAGATCAAAATGACGAACCACATTGATGGTCATGGCGCTTAAGGCCAGCGTGACCCCCAAACCAATCGCCACTGAGGCCCCGTGCTGCCCGCCTACCTGAAATGCAAGCGCGGCCAAAGCGGTGCCCACGCCCTGCCCAAACACCCGGGTCGTGGCCTGCAAACCACCTGCAGCGCCACTGCGATGGCGCGGCGCCCCGACCAGCATGGCGCGGTTATTGGGTGACTGAAAAAAACCAAAGCCCAAGCCCCCCAGCACCATGGCCGACCAGGTTACTAATAATGAAGCTCCTGGAGGTAACAAGACAATCCAGATCAGCCCTGCCGCCGTTAACGCTGAACCCAGCCCGCACAGCACAGCTACAGGATAACGATCAGACAAATACCCGGAAAGCGGTGCCATGATGCCAGACCCGATCGCCCACCCCCCGAGCAAAATTCCGATTTGGGCGTAGCCGTAATTCATGACATTGATCAGATAAAACGGAAACGCAACAAAAGCCGCATTCTGCCCGGCAAAAACAGTCGCCGAAGCGCTGACCGCATAGGCCACTGGTTTGACCCGCAGCAAATCGAGCGGCACGACAGGCGCATCCTGGGTGCGAGAACGTCGATACAACAAGACGGCTGACGTCGACGCAACCAGTAGCGCAAGCAACGCCCACAGGGTCTGACTCACCAGCAAATCAAGACCAATGACAAACAACCCCAAAGCCAGCGCGCTGAAGCCGCACGACAACCCGTCAAAACGACGGGCAACCCGTGGCACATCGGGAAGATAACGGGCACCGAAATAGGTGGCGATGCAGGCGGGCACATAAATGAAAAACATCCAGTGCCAGGACAACCACTCAACGATGAAAGCCCCCAGTGTTGGGCCCAGAACCGCCATCACCGAAACCATCAGGGCATTCAGACTGATGCCGAAACCCAGCTGGCTGGCAGGGTAGATATTACGCACCAGGCCACCAAACAGGCACATCAGCATCGACGTACCCACCGCCTGAATAGCGCGCACCACCAACAACATCGTGAACGACGTTGAAAACGCAACGGCCAACGCCCAGAACATGAACAAGGTGATGCCAATGACGAACATGCGCCGAAAACCCACCCGCTCGGCCACCGCAGACAAGGGCAACAACGTGACCAGAAGAGTAACGTTATAGGCAATCATGACCAAAACCACCTTCTGGGGTGGAATATCAAGATCGGCAGCAATCGCGGGCAAGGCCACATTGGCCATCGTCACATCAAGAGATGCAATCGCCAGACTGACCATCAGGGTAATGATGGCCCACAAACGACGCGGCATCGGCAACCCGTCAGGTGCCGATGCCGTCTTGTGATCTGATGACCCGGATAGACTCAAGGGAACAACCTTGCCGTCAGGATTTCTTCACCGGACGCTGCCAGCCCGTTACCGTGTGTTGTTTCGAGCGCGACAGCGTCAACTGGCCGTCGGGCGCATCTTTTGTCAAGGTAGTGCCGGCCCCCAGCGTCGCCCCTTTACCCACGCGAACCGGCGCAACCAGTTGGGTATCAGAACCGATGAATGCATCGTCTTCGATGATGGTTTGAAACTTGTTGACCCCGTCATAGTTGCAGGTAATGGTACCCGCCCCGATGTTCACGCGGTCGCCAACCTGGGCATCTCCAATGTAAGCCAGATGATTGGCCTTGGAGGCCGTACCCAGCCGGCTTTTCTTGATTTCAACGAAATTACCGACGTGAGCACTGTCGCCAATGTCGGCACCCGGCCGCAAACGGGCATAAGGGCCAACACGTGCTTCGTGCCCGACACGTGCATTATCAAGATGACTGAACGCATCGATGACGGCGCCTGAGGCCACATGTGAATTCCGTATCACGCAATGAGGGCCGACACGCACACCCTCTTCAAGGACAACATGCCCTTCGAATACACAACCAACATCAATAAACACATCACGCCCGCACTGCAAGGTACCGCGCAAATCAAAACGCGCCGGGTCAGCCAGGGTAACGCCGTCTTCAAGCAGGGTTCTAGCCTGCTCAGCCTGCCAGACGCGCTCGAGCTGGGCCTGCTGAACCCGACTGTTGACGCCCAGCGTTTCCCAGGAAGCTGACGTACGGGCAGAGCCCACAGCAATACCTTCGGCAACGGCCATACCAATGATATCGGTCAGGTAGTACTCGTTCTGGGCATTGTCATTCCGCAGTTGCGACAGCCAATGTTTGAGTCTGGCGGTTGGCGCAGCCAGGATACCGGTATTGACTTCGGTGATGGACAGCTCTTCAGGCGTAGCATCTTTGTGTTCAACAATGCGTTGAACCTGCCCCAAACCATTGCGAACAATTCGACCATACCCGCTCGGGTCTGACAGCTTTTCAGTCAGAATGGCCACGCCGCCGCCACACGCCTCTAGCAGGCTGCGTAATGTGTTGGGCTGCACCAGCGGCACGTCACCGTACAACACCAGTGTCATGCTGCCGGCCTCATCAGCAAGCAAAGGCGTCGCCTGCATGACCGCATGCCCGGTACCTTGTTGGGGACTTTGCAGCGCAAACTCAAGCCCGGACTCGTGCCCAAACGCCGCTTTGACGGCGTCGGCCCCATGCCCGACCACCACCACGATGCGCGAAGGATCAAGCTGGCGCGCATTTTCAATGACATGCGCGAGCATAGGTTTGCCGGCAATCGGGTGCAGCACTTTGGGCAGACTGGACTGCATGCGCTTGCCCAGACCTGCCGCCAAAATCACAATATTCAACATGAAAGACTTAAATGATGAGAGAAAATCGGAAGAATCAAGCGTCGGTTTTGGGTGAAGCTGCGCGTTTTCGAGGCGCCCGTGAGGCCGTTGCAGATGTTTTGGTTGACGCCGAACCTGCCGAGGACGCCGCCTTTTTAGCGGCCCGCGCAGGTTTGTTGGCCGCAGGATCGGCCACCACAAAAGCCTTGCCCAAACCCGACGAAACGCTGGATGCCGACGCGGCAACCGACTGAGCGGCAACTTGTGTTGCATTACCCGCCGCAGCCACCGCCTGCTCGGCACTCTTCAGACCTTCGGCCGTCGCAGTAGCCAACTGACCAAACTGCTGTTGCAACATCCCCCACCACGCCTCGGCAGAACCGACACCTGGCAGCCCCGGAAGCGCACCCACTTCGGGTGCTGCACCAGACAGGCCTGCCGAACTGGAAGAAACTGACCCTTTCGACGCGGCCGGATCAACGACATGCTTGATTTTCGCCTGACCGGAAGGCTTCAAGCCCAGCGCAACCTCAAGGGCAGAAGGGGCATCGGTGCCACTTTCGGCAATGGGGTCAACAAATGACTTGAGCGTTGCAATGGTGGCGCGCTGAACTTCCATCCCCTGGATGGTGCTGCTCAGCATCGAAAGATTCATGCGCAGCCAGTTCTCAACGGTGCGAAGCTCGTTGATACGACGATCAAGCTCTTCAAGCGTCATGGGCGGAGCCACCATGGCACCGCCCGTGAATGCACCCGCCCCTGCACCCGCAAGGTTCTGCCAGGCCTGCCGCATCATGTCGAGGCTGGCCATCATGGGATTTTGTGACGCGTCTTTAAATTGGCCAAAACCCGGTAATGCAAAAGGGTTGGTATTCGAGCTTTTCATGATGCCTCCTTTAGTGGGCCAAAAGCGCATGCCGCGCCTGTCAGTTCATTTTAAGCGTATCAAACTATCAAGTACT
>CAYTSJ010000167.1:0-5241 GCA_964440385.1 uncultured Pusillimonas sp.
TGGATGCGGCCTTTGTTTATTGTTTGGCTAGAGGCGATGTAAACAGCAGGACGATTTACTGCAGCAGAATTTGTCCTTGTGCTGCCCTGTGGTCAAAGTCAAGAACAGCATGCGCTTCGATGGCATGATCATGGCGTTGCCGTGGCTTTGATGCCCGGCTGATGCCGGGTAACGTGAAGAATGATACTGACTCAACCAGTTCGCTGGCCATGCTGCGCAAGCTCCCTGCGGCGGCTGTCATTTCCTCGACAAGCGAGGCATTGCGTTGGGTGACGCGATCCATGTCGTGTACGGCATTACCCACATCAACAATACCGGCGTGTTGTTCTTTACTGGCCAGACTGATTTCACTGGCGATGTTATTGACGCGCTGAATTGCAGATTCAATTTCGTGCATGGTCTGGCCAGCTTCAGCGACCTGGGTGGTGCCTCGCGATACGCTGTTGACGCTGGCGGTAATCAAATGCTTGATTTCGTTGGCTGCCGAAGCAGCGCGTTGCGCAAGCGCTCGCACTTCACTGGCAACCACGGCAAAGCCGCGACCCTCATGACCTGCCCTGGCCGCTTCCACGGCCGCATTGAGCGCCAAAATGTTGGTCTGGAAGGCAATGCTGTCGATCGTGCCAATGATTTCCTGAATACGCATGGAAGTGGCGTTGATTTCAGTCATGGTAGACACAACATTCTGCACAACAGCACCGCCTTTGCCTGCGATGGCAGCGGCCTCATTGGCCAGTTGTGCCGCCTGTTGGGCGTTATCGGTGTTTTGGGCAACCATAGCGCCGACCTGGCGCATGGTCACACTGGTTTGTTGCAGGGCTGTGGCTTGTGCATCCGTTCGCACGGACAAGTCTGCATTGCTGTTGGCAATTTGTTGACTGGCACTGGCGACACTTTCGGCATTGCTGCGAACGTTGTAAACGATGTCTGACAGCGATTTCTGCATTTCTCTCAGTGTATGAACCAGCGGGGAGAACTCGTCCTTGCTTTCGTCGACAATGTCAGTGGCCAGATGACCGTCCTTGACCTTGTCGGCCAGTGCGCTGGCAAGTGCAACTCGACGCTTCAGGTTACGGCTGACATAAGCCACTGCCAGCATCAGGGTGATGATGGACGTGGCTACCAGGATCAGCAACGTTGCCAGTGTGTTATCGACGTCTGTAGCAATACCTTCAATTTCCCTCGACAGGGCAGAGCGGTGCGCATTGACCGTTTCTGCCAGTACAGCGAGCACCTGGTTGCGCGCCGGAATCGTTTCATCGACCAGATAGGCAAAGGCCTCGTTGCGCTTTCCCGAGGTGATCAGTTGCAGGTTAGCTTCACCTTTTGACCAGAAGTGCTCAAGAACCGGCGGGAGTTTGTTAAACAGCGCACGATCGGTTGCGGAACTGACGGTTGACTCGTAGGCTCGTACCGCTTCGTTGATGGCAGCGCGTTTGGCCGTGATGTCGTTTAACGTCTCCTGAAGTTCTTGTGGTGTGCGCGACAAAATGGCGTGGCGCAGTTGCAGCGACACCCGTGTGACATTCAATTCGGTGGCAGCGGCCATGGCCGCTTGCTTGGCCCTTACAGATTCAGTATGGCGGGCCGCTTCAGTGACGGCGGTAAGCTGGATATATGCAAAGATAGCCAGGGCAATATTCGCCAATGATACTAACAGGGCGGTGATGGTCAGACGCCCGACGATACCCATCGGATTTTTTGAAAACATGGCGAGACCTTAAAGATGAATCTATTAATAATCAATTCTATTTGTCCTAGACAAATATGTCAATTTTGAAATTTTCATTTTATTTTTGTTTTGTTTTTTATTTTTTGTATTAGACAAATTAACGCCAAGGAACAACATGATTAAAAAGTTACGGGTTATCTCATTCTGCCTTGTTGCGATTGTGGCGACGATGAGTGTTGCCCATGCACGCTTACCGTCAGGCTTTGATTACCTTGATGAAGTGATTCCGTCGCTTCGCGTTGATCTGCGTTATTCGGGCCATCACAATTTTTTGGGCCGCCCGGTTGCAGGCTACGAGGGCGTTCGGCCGGTATTGTCGAGCCCCGCCGCGCAGGCACTTGCGGGTGTGCAGGCCGCGTTAAAGTCATTTGGCCTGGGGTTGCTGGTGTTTGATGCCTATCGACCGCAACGGGCTGTTGATGATTTCGTCAAATGGGCTTCCGATGTTTCAGATACTCGTTCTAAAGCCGAGTTCTACCCCTCGGTCGATAAACGGAACCTGTTCAAGGAAGACTATATTGCCGAGCGCTCAGGCCATAGTCGTGGCAGCACGGTAGATCTGACGCTGGTCGATATGAAAACCGGCGAACCCCTTGATATGGGGTCACCTTTTGATTTCTTCGGGGTTGAGTCCTGGCCCGATCATCCGGCCTTAACGCCCCAGCAACGCGCCAATCGTTTGTTGCTGCAAACCTTGATGGTTCACCACGGGTTTAAACCATATCCCAAAGAGTGGTGGCATTTCACCCTGGAAAACGAGCCATTTCCAGATGATTATTTTGATTTCCTGGCTCGCTAGTTCGGTTTTTCGGGAAAAGTCTCATTGACTTACAATATCTCTTAAGATATTATTTGTAATATATCACTAGAGATGCTCAGTGCTCATGCTTAAGCATCTTGATATGAGACTGAGCCGACGGCTCATATTTGATTATCTTAAGGAGATCCGGCATGTCTAAAGTTGCAAAATCTTCAACACGGCGCAAATGGCTCCAGTCTGCTGCAGCATTGACGTTATGTGCTGCCATGCCGATCGCGCTAGCGCAGACGAATGCCCCACTGAAAATTGGCGTGCTGGGGTCCTTTACAGGTGGAGCTGCCGATATCAACAAAGGCGAGCTGGATGGTCTGAAACTTAAACTCAAGCAGATGGGTTATCAGGTGGGTGGTCGAAAGCTGGAACTTATCGTTGAAGACGATGGGGGTGATCCTGGCGCAGGGGTCACCAAAATGCAAAAACTGGTCGAGCGCGATAAGGTTGATATGGTCGTTGGCCCATTTTTAGGTCACGTTGTCGCAGCCACGCAGGAATACATTGGTAAGTCAGGTATCCCGCAGCTCGCAATGGTGGGCCAGATTCCCGAAAATGCAAAACACCCTAACTCCTTCGTTCCGGGCTGGAATGCCGTTCAGCTGGGACGCCAGATGGGTCAATATGCTTATAGCAAACTTGGCTACAAGACAGCAGTTGTGATTAGTTCAAAGTTTGCCTATGGCGAGCGAGTATCTGAAGGCTTCATTGACGGCTTCAAGAAAGCGGGCGGCAAGATTGAGCGCGAGGTATATGTGCCATTAGGCACGGCTGATTGGGGTCCCTTTATTACCGGTGTCCCTAAAGCAGATACCGTCTTTGGCGCAACCTTGGGTGCTGACGCTATCAAGTTTGTTAAGGCCCGGCAAGAGTACGGTCAACGCGATCGCCAGCCACTCATCGGTGTGATCAGTACCGTTGACGGCATGTTGTTGCCCGCGATGGGGTCTGCGGCACAAGGGGCCGTTGCAGTAACTCACTATCTGCCTGAGCTCGACAGTCCAGAAAACCGTCAATTCATCGAAGACTTCAAGAAAGAATACGGCAAGACTCCGATTGGTTATTACGAGGCGCTGGGTTACACCATCGGTCAGGTGATTGAGTCGGCGGTAAAAACCTCAGCGGGTAAAACTGATCCAGCCTCATTCATTGACGGTCTGAACAAGGTTGATATTAAAACGCCGCAAGGCAATTTCCGCTTTGATCCGCAAACCCGCTTTCCTCACATGGACTATTACTTCGTCAAAGTGGTTGATAAGGGTGGTAAGCCAGCTTTTGAAATTATCGACGTCTATCGTGATGTCAAACCCGAGAACAATTAAGGAGAAATGTGATGGGAGATATTCAGAATTTGCCCGAGGGCGCACCTGGTCTTGATGAAATTTTGCTGCAGTCTGCCGATATGGAATGGCGTCCCAAGTCGTTGCCTGGATTGTATGAAAAGATGTTGTGGCGTAACGAAGAGACGGGTGCTTCCATCGCGCTGATCAAGTTTGAAAAAGGGACCAGTATTCCCAAGCCGCACAGTCATGCCTCAAATCAGTTCATGTTTTGTTTCAGTGGGCGTTACGAGTACACCTCGACAGGGGTTACCTTGGTGCCCGGGTCGTTTTACTGCAATCCCAAGGGAAATGTGCATGGCCCGACCATCGCTCACGAAGATACTGTCGTGCTCGAAGTTTACGATGGCCCACACTACCCGCAAGTGCCCGACTGGTATACCAACCCGGCCGATGCGAACTGAGGGCTTGAATGGCTAACCAAATTGTTCCGGCATCCGCATTGCGGTCATTTATTCAGGCTTTGTTTGTAAAGCTGGGGGCTGCAGAGCCCGACGCCTTCGTCATTGCTGACAGTCTGGTCAGTGCTGACCTTGAAGGGGTCAGTTCCCATGGTGTCATGCTGTTACCCATGTACGTCGATCGCGTCAAGGCCGGCAGCATGCGATTGTCAGCACAGCCCAAAATTGTTGATGATCTCGGTGGGTTGGTAACGATGACGGCCCAACATGCGCCTGGGCAGGTGTCGGCCCAGGCAGCGGTGGATCTTGCTATAGAGCGGGCTCGTGTTCATGGTATCGCCACCGTCGCTGTAAGCGAGGCAGGGCACTTTGGCGCTGGGGCTTACTGGGCCCGGCAAATGGCCGCGCAGGGCATGGTGGGTATGGCCTTTTCAAACACACGCCCGCTCATGCCTGCCCCCGGAGGTGCCAAACCTCTGGTGGGTAATAACCCTTTATGCATGGCTTTCCCCAGTCAGCAGGGCTTGCCGGTTGTTGTGGACATGGCCATGAGCGCATCGGCTATGGGCAAGATCCGCATAGCCGAGATCAAAGGCGAATCTATTCCGTTGGGATGGGCGACAGACGCCCTGGGTAAGGATACGCAGTCGCCGGCCGAGGCCATCAAGGGCATGCTGCTACCTGCCGCAGGGCCTAAAGGTTTTGGTCTGGCCGTGGCAATAGACTTGTTATGCGGGGCGCTTTCAGGGGGAGGCATCGCGGCTCAGGTCAAGCCTTTGTTCGGTGATCCGGCCGAGCCCTACAACTGTGCTCATACCTTTGTTGCGATTGATGCTGCACGTTTGAATTCAGGACGCGGGATCGGCCATGAAGTAGATGGTCTCGCCAACGCGATTCGTCAGTCCGAAAAAGCCCCCGGTATTGACCGTGTGTATGCCCCGGGAGACCTTGAACGTA
>CAYTSJ010000168.1:0-5237 GCA_964440385.1 uncultured Pusillimonas sp.
CGTCAGCGCTCGTTCGATGGATGCATCGTCAAGCCTGTCATCCGCATCCAGTCCCGCTGCCAGTTGGACGCTTTCTGTGAGGCGGTCAACGGCGTAGATATGGGCAATGTCGTCTTGCTGAACAACTCTGCCAATAGAAAGCCGAAAACTGTTTGAGCCGAGGTCAACGGCAGCGAGCAAGTGATTCATTGAGTAGACCGAAAAGTAGCGATCAGGCGATTATAAATTCAGAAAAGCCACAATCCCTGCAGAAGCATTGAAGTTAATCGCTTGAATGTCATCCGGTCCGTTGTCATAATCCTGAAAAGAAACTGACGTATAAGAGCGCTTGGCCTCTGCGTAACCTGGATTTTTTATGCCCTCGATTGTTCCAATGAATGGTGGTCAGCCGACGCTGCTGAACCGTGAATTATCTTTGCTCAAGTTCAACGAGCGTGTGCTTGAGATGGCTGACAATGCCAGTACGCCATTGCTTGAGCGCCTGCGCTATGTCTGTATTGTCAGTTCTAATCTTGACGAGTTTTTCGAGATTCGCATCTCAAGTCTCAGAGAGCAAATGGCTCGCAGCCCGAATCAGAAAGGCCCTGATGGTTATACCCCTACCGAGGCATTCGAGCGTATTCAGGTGGCAGCCAGATCGTTGGTTGACCGGCAGTATGTCTTGTTGACAGAAGATATTTTGCCTGCACTGGCCAAAGAGGGCATTGCCTTGTCTGGCCCTAAAAACTGGTCAGACGAGCAGCGCACCTGGGCACACGATGTGTTTATCCGTGATGTCATGCCCTTGCTGACCCCTATCGGGCTCGATCCTGCGCATCCCTTTCCAAGGGTGTTCAATAAAAGCCTTAATTTTATTGTGTCGCTGTCCGGTGAAGATGCCTTTAATCGTCAGGGGCAAATTGCGATTGTTCAGGCGCCCCGTGCCTTGCCGCGTGTTATTCAGGTTCCTGAAGAAATCTCGGGCATCCCCCATGGATTCATTTTATTGTCAACCCTGATTTCCGTGTTTGTGGGCGAGCTGTTCCCCGGGCTTGAAGTCGGCGGGTGTTACCGGTGGCGCGTTACGCGCAACAGTGACTTGTTTGTTGATGAAGAAGAAATTACCAACCTGCGCCTGGCGCTTCAAGGGGAACTGTCCCAGCGCAATTTCGGTGCTGCTGTCCGGCTTGAGGTTGACCATGTCATGCCGCAAAAACTCATCAGCTTCTTGCAGCAAGAGTTTTCGCTCAAACCGAGTGACACCTATCGTGTCAATGGTCCGGTGAATTTGTCGCGGTTGATGCAAATCTGTAATTCAGTGAATCGCCCCGATTTGCTGTTCCCTGATTTTCGTCCCAAAGTCCCCGAGCCGTTTGAGAGTCTGGGGAATGATCCGGCTGCAATATTTGAAGCCATCAGTGCCAAAGACCATTTGTTGCACCATCCCTATCAGTCGTTTCAACCTGTGCTTGATTTCCTCATCTCTGCCGCGCGAGATCCGGAAGTCGTTGCCATCAAGCAAACCATTTATCGCACGGGTGAAGACTCTGAATTGATGGCGGTTTTGCTGGCCGCAGCCAAAGCGGGTAAAGAAGTCACGGTGGTTGTCGAGCTGATGGCACGCTTTGACGAGCAGACCAACATTAATTGGGCCGCCAGGCTTGAAGAGGTGGGCGCCCACGTCAGTTATGGCGTAGTCGGCCATAAAACACACGCCAAAATGGCGCTGGTGCTGCGACGGGAGGGGGGGCATATCAAACGTTACGGCCACCTGGGTACCGGTAATTACCATGTCCGTACTTCGCGCCTGTATACCGATTTTGGGTTGCTGACCGCCAATCAGCAGATTTGCGAAGATATGGACAAGGTGTTTTCATTGCTGACAGGCCTGGGGGCCCGTCGCCCGCTGAACTTGCTGTTGCAATCGCCGTTCACGTTGCATGAAACGGTTGTCGAATTTATCCGTCAAGAAGCAGAGAATGCCCGGGCTGGCAAAAAGGCTCGTGTCATGGCCAAGATGAATTCACTGCTCGAGCCTGTGGTTATCGAAGAGCTGTACAAGGCGAGCCAGGCTGGCGTTAAGGTTGATCTTGTTGTGCGTGGGGCCTGTGCACTGCGTGCCGGAGTGCCAGGCTTATCCGAGAATATCCGGTTACGCTCGATTGTCGGGCGCTACCTCGAGCACGCACGGGTGTTCTATTTTCATGCCGATGGTGAAGAAAAAGTGTATTTGTCATCGGCCGACTGGATGGATCGCAACTTCTTCCGTCGCGTCGAAGTCGGTTTTCCAATTCTTGATAAATCATTGAAAAAGCGCGTGATTAACGAAGCGTTTACCTGGGCGTTACGCGACAACCTGCTTGCCTGGCGTGCCCAGCCCGACGGGTCGTGGCTGAAAGTCAAATCCCGCGCCAGCAAGATCAATATGCAGCAAAAACTCATGCACCTTCTGGGCAGTTAACCAAGACGGTGAAAACCTCTTGAATTGTCACGAACATGTCATATTCGGCCCGTACCATGTTAACTATGCAAATGCTGCATGTATTAATCATTAAACAGTTCAAGAGGAACACTCGATGTTTAAACGCGTTTTGTTGAAAGTCTCTATCGGTATCGCCTTTGGTGCCGCCTCACTGGTCGCCCAGGCTGCCGACATTACCGGCGCTGGTGCTACGTTTCCGTACCCGATCTACGCCAAGTGGGCTGCCAAATATCACGAAGTGACCGGCAATCGCATGAACTACCAGTCGATCGGGTCGGGTGGCGGTCAGCAGCAAATTATTACCAAAACCGTAGATTTCGGTGCTTCCGACGATCCAATGAAGGCCGACTTGCTTGAAAAGCACGGCCTGTTTCAATTCCCCGCGATCATCGGTGGCACAGTGCCCGTCATCAACGTTGATGGCGTAAAACCTGGTCAACTGAAGCTTACCCCCCAGGTGCTGGCCGATATCTTCCTGGCCAAGATCACCAAATGGGATGACAAGGCCATTCAGTCTATCAACCCTGACGTAAAACTGCCTTCGGCATCCATCGTTGTGGTTCACCGCTCTGACGGTTCAGGCACGACCTTTGGCTGGACCAATTACCTGGCCAAGGTTTCTGCCGACTGGAAAGAAAAAGTCGGCGAAGGTAAAGCTGTTAAGTGGCCTACAGGTCAAGGCGGCAAAGGGAACGAAGGTGTGGCCGCCTATGTTCGCCAGCTGAAGAACTCGATTGGTTACGTTGAATATGCCTACGCCAAGCAAAACAATCTGGCTTGGGCTTCTTTGCAGAACAAAGACGGTAAATTCGTTCAGCCTTCCCAGGAATCTTTTGCCGCAGCCGCTGCAAACGCCGACTGGAAAAGTGCACCTGGCATGGGTGTTGTCTTGACAGACCAGCCTGGTGCAGAAGCCTGGCCCGTCACTTCGGCATCGTTCATTCTGGTTCACAAATCGCAAGACAAACCTGAAAATGCCAAAGCGGTTCTGGGTTTCTTCAACTGGGCCTTCGAGAACGGTGCCGGTATGGCGGCCGAGCTTGACTACGTTGCTATGCCCAAGGCCGTTACCGATCAGATCGTTGCTGGCTGGAAAGCCGAGATCAAGGCTGCTGACGGTTCAGCAATCTTGAAGTAATCGGGGTCGGCTAAACTTGGCCTGATGTCCCTCAAGACGGTGTCGGTGTTATCGACACCGTCTTTATTGTGTGTGTGGTTTATTGAAGAATTTGGTCGCTTGACCTGCGATTTTGGTCAACTGGCGTAACCGGCAAAGAACGAATATGGCAACTAAAACTGGCAGCTTGATGGATATCGTGTTTAAAAACACAACGCGAGTATTTGCCGTACTGGTTTTCAGCTTGTTGGCTGCGATCATGGTGTCCTTGATTTACGGAAGCCAGGAATCGCTTGCCAAGTATGGCTTGAGCTTTTTATGGACCGATGAATGGAACCCGGTCGAAGACAGTTATGGTGCTTTGGTGCCAATTGTGGGAACCTTGCTCAGTTCCGTGATCGCGCTGGTGGTTGCGGTACCGATTTCTTTCGGTATTGCAATGTTTCTTACCGAATTGTCACCCACATGGTTGCGTCGCCCTTTGGGCACAGCCATCGAGATGCTGGCGGCAATTCCTTCAATCATTTACGGCATGTGGGGGTTGTTTGTTTTTGTCCCCATATTCCAGCAATACATCCAGCCAGCCTTGATCGCTTTTTTCGAGCCTGTTCCGGTGCTCAATGTGTTTTTTGCCGGCCCCCCGTTTGGCATTGGTGTGTTCACTGCGGGTTTGGTGCTGTCCATCATGATTATTCCGTTCATCGCTGCAGTCATGCGTGATGTGTTCGAGCTGGTTCCTCCGTTGCTGAAAGAGTCTGCTTACGGGCTTGGGGGGACGACCTGGGAAGTTGTCTGGAAAGTGGTGCTGCCATTCACTAAAACCGGGGTAATGGGCGGTGTCATGCTGGGGTTGGGGCGCGCGCTTGGCGAGACCATGGCCATCACATTTGTGATTGGTAACTCGTACAACTTGCCCGCGTCCATTTTTTCCCCGTCAAATTCTATTGCCTCAGCCTTGGCCAACGAGTTTAACGAGGCCGGTGGCATGCAAAAGTCTGCGCTGCTTGAGTTGGGGCTGATTCTGTTCCTGATCACCACCGTTGTGCTGGCGTTGTCCAAAATGATGCTGCTGCGTCTTTCCAAAAATGAAGGCGCTACCCATTAACGGTAACGGACACACAAAGAGAAAGTTATGTTTAATTCCGATTCGATCGTCTCGTTAAGTAATCCGGTTTACCGGAAGCGTCAGCGACTCAACAGGCTCATGCTGGCCTTGTCACTGTCAGCGTTGTGCTTCGGGTTGTTTTGGCTGTTCTGGATTATCGGAACCCTGCTCTACAAGGGGGCGGGCTCTCTGTCTTTTAATTTGTTTTTCGAGGCGACCCCACCCCCCGGGGGTATGGGCGGGTTGATGAATGCCATTATCGGCAGTGTCATGATGGCGGCAGTAGGTACCCTGATTGGCACGCCTATCGGTATTCTGGCGGGTACGTATCTGGCCGAATACGGGCAGCGTGGCTGGCTGGCCCCGGCAACGAGGTTCCTGAATGACGTTTTGTTATCGGCACCCTCGATCATCATCGGCTTGTTCATTTATGCCGTTTACGTTGCCCAAGTCGGACATTACTCGGGCTGGGCGGGTGCAGTGGCGCTGGGTATTCTGGTGATCCCTGTGGTGGTACGTTCAACCGACAACATGCTGTCTTTGGTACCCAACAG
>CAYTSJ010000169.1:0-1969 GCA_964440385.1 uncultured Pusillimonas sp.
GTCGCGTTGGCTGGCGGGTTTCAGCAGGCTTTGATGAGCATGCTGGCCATGGATGTCGACCAGCTGTTCCCCCAGTTCGCGCAGTTGTGTCAGCGTGACCGGGATGCCATTGATATAGGCACGGCTTTTACCTTGCGTATCAATGACCCGTCGTAACACCAGATTGCCTTCGGCTTCAAGGTCATGCTGCATCAGCCAGTCTTGCAGACCGGAGGGGGTGTCGAAGACTGCGCTGACATCTGATTTTTTGGCACCGTCCCGAATCAATGCCGTATCGGTGCGGGCCCCTAAAGCCAGAGATAAGGCATCGATCAGGATCGATTTGCCGGCACCGGTTTCCCCGGAAAACACGGTGAAACCCGTATCGAAGTGAATTTCAGAGTGTTCAACAATGACAAAATCCCGCAGGCTCAGGGCGCGCAGCATGATTTATTCAGCCTCGTCAGACAGGGTTGGCATCCGGTTCCAGAGCAGCTTGCGCCGCAAGGTAGAGAAAAAGCTGTAACCAGAGGGGTGAATGAAACGGATCGGGTCGCGGGCGCGACGTACTTCGATGCGGTCTCCGGCCTGGCATTCAGACCAGGTTTGCATGTCGAAGTGCACGCTGGCTCCTGACTCGACCCGGCTCAGGGATGTGATGGTAATGCCCAGCACGCCTGAATCGGGGATAACGATAGGGCGGTTGGACAAGGTTTGTGGCGCAACGGGTACCAATAATATGGTGCGCAGTTGCGGGTGCAATATAGGCCCATTGGCGGCCAGGGCATAGGCGGTTGAACCTGTGGGCGTAGAAATAATAAGCCCGTCGGCACGCTGGTTGTACATCAGGCTGTTATCGAGATCGACGCTCAGTTCAATCATGCCACCGCGTCCGGCACGGTTAATAACCACATCATTGAGTGCAACACCCGAGAACATGATGCGATCTCCGCGCATGACACGACCTTCGAGCAAGATGCGCTCTTCGATATTGAAGTCACCTTCGATGACCCGTTTCAAGGCTTTGGCTGCGGTGTCGAGCGGGATGTCGGTAATAAAGCCAAGCCGCCCGTGATTGATGCCAATCATGGGGACACGGCTATGAGCCAGCATGCGCGCGGCCCCCAGCATGGTGCCGTCACCCCCCATAATGATCGCCAGATCGGCCTCGTTACCAATATCGGTATACGATGCCGACGGATATTCGGTAACCCCGGTATTCAAGGCCGTATCCGTTTCGATCAGTACCGTGCAACCGGCATTCTGCAGCGTCGCAGCTAACTCGCGTAACGGCGCATCCAGGCCGCGATCCTGATAGCGACCGATCAACGCCACGGTTTTGAAATGCATTGTGCCGGTACCTTGTTTATGATTGAGACATTCGGATAAATTTATTATATGTTCGACGAGCATTTGTTGTTGTCACTGAACGACAAGTTTGTCCCCTCGAGGTGTAAGGTTTAAAAATGGACATGGACGACAGAGCCAAGGCACTGCTCAAGGCGTTAATCGAACGTTATATCGCTGATGGTCAACCGGTAGGGTCCAGAACCCTTTCGAAGATGTTCGATCTTTCGCCGGCCACCATCCGTAATGTCATGGCCGACCTCGAAGAATTGGGCTTCATTCACAGTCCCCATACGTCAGCGGGGCGTATTCCCACCCCTCGGGGTTACAGGTTATTTGTCGATCGTTTGCTGGCCACCCAACGGTTTGATGTCTTGCAGCCCTCGCAACTTCGGGAAATGCTGCCGGCATCTGAACCCACCCGTGCCGTTAATGCAGCAGCAACGCTGTTGTCGAACCTGACGCATTTCGCCGGGGTTGTGCTTGCCCCGAAAAGGTCACAGGTTTTCCGTCAGATTGAATTCATTCGCTTGTCTGACAAACGTGTGCTCCTTATCATCGTGACACCTGACGGTGATGTGCAAAATCGTATCTTGTTCGCGCAACGCGATTATTTAGATCAGGAATTGACGGAAGCCAGCAA
>CAYTSJ010000169.1:1979-5233 GCA_964440385.1 uncultured Pusillimonas sp.
TTCGACGAGGTTCGTGGTGCCATTACTGAAGAATTGTCTTCCCTGAAAGAAGATATTTCCCGGCTTATGCAACAAGCGGTTGAGGCGGGAACGTCGGCAGACAGCAGTGATGATTCGGTCGTGATCTCGGGCGAAAGCAAGCTGCTGGATATCTCGGATATTGCTTCTGATATGGATCGTTTGCGGCGCATGTTCGCCTTGTTCGAGAAAAAAACAGATCTTTTGCAACTGCTTGACGTCTCCAGCAGGGCGCATGGGGTGCAGATCTATATCGGTGGCGACTCGCAGCTTGTCCCGCTTGATGATGTTTCAGTCATCACGGCACCGTATGGTATCGACGGTAAAATTGTGGGTACTTTGGGTGTGATCGGACCATCTCGCATGGCCTACGATCGCGTTATCCCCATTGTCGACATTACCGCGCGTTTGTTATCCAACGCACTTAGTCATCACACCGCCTGATTATTCCCAACGGCTGTCTGCGAAAGCCGTGGCATGGTGGTTCGACTTTTCCCCCGATCAAGGCTTGTCATGTCCAGTTTTTTGCCATCGCGTTATTTG
The DNA here is from genome assembly GCA_964440385.1 of uncultured Pusillimonas sp. Lineage (GTDB taxonomy): Bacteria > Pseudomonadota > Gammaproteobacteria > Burkholderiales > Burkholderiaceae_B > Neopusillimonas. Next base: position 2,541 of record CAYTSJ010000169.1, read on the forward strand.
CCCGAAACTCCTGATCCTCACGGTCTGGATCCCAATCCGCCTGAACGCCCGGCAGGCCCCGTGGGTGTGTTGGTGGTTAATCTGGGTACGCCTGACGCGCCCACGGCGCCCGCCATCCGGCGTTACCTTTCCGAGTTTTTGTCTGACCCCCGCGTGATTGAAATTCCGCAGTGGGCATGGCAAGTGATCCTGCAAGGCATCATTTTGCGGGTACGCCCGCGCAAACTGGTGCCGCGTTATCAAGGAATCTGGATGGACGGTGGTTCCCCGCTGACAGTGTATAGCCAGGTGCAGGCTGACGCCGTGCAGGAACGTTTGCGCGCGCAAGGGGTTGATGTTCACGTTGAACTGGCCATGCGTTACGGTAACCCGTCGATACCCAAAGCCATAGAGGCGTTGCGGGCCAAGGGGTGTGAACGCATTCTGACGGTGCCTTTGTATCCGCAGTATGCCGCCAGCACGACTGCAACCGCGGTGGATGCCGTATGCCAGTATGCGGGCCGTTTGCGGAACCAGCCTGAAATGCGATTCATCAAGCGCTATCCGACCTTGCCGGCTTATATCAAGGGTATGGCTGCGAAGGTCCGTCAGTTGTGGGATGTACAAGGCAAGCCCGAGCGGTTGCTGCTCAGTTTTCATGGGTTGCCACAGCGCACCATTAACCAGGGTGACCCCTATCATCGCGACTGCATGGATACGGCCGCGGCCTTGCGTACCGAACTTGGCGACGACGGACACCTGGTGCATGTTTCCTTCCAAAGCCGGTTTGGTGCCGAGAAATGGCTGCAGCCGTACACCGAGCCTACGCTGCAAGCTTGGGCCAAACAGGGCATTCGTCGCGTCGACGTGATGTGCCCCGGATTTCTGGCCGATTGTCTTGAGACCCTTGAAGAAATCCAGATTGAGTGTCGAGATGCTTTCATCGAGGCCGGAGGTGAAACCTTCCGTTATATCTCCTGCCTGAACGACGATCCGGCATGGGCTGAAGGGCTGACCAATCTTGTGCGTACGCATCTGCAGGGTTGGGTATAACCTTCTGCGTTACAGTGGCCATTAATTTTTATCAGTGTCTTGAAATGGGGGCGTATGCCCCCATTATTCATTGATCGCATCATTTGAAGTGGAGAGCTCCAGTATGTCTACAAATCAGCAGCCCCTTGATCCCAACGACGAAAACCCGACGCCCGCCACTGAAGGGCATCAAGAAGAAGTGCACGCTTCCGAGGCGCAAGACCCTGCCGCTTTGCTGGAAGCAGCACAGGCCCAGGTGTCTGAATACCATGACGAGTTGTTGCGCGCCAAGGCTGAAGTCGAGAACATCCGACGTCGTGCCCAGGAAGATGTTGCAAAGGCACGCAAGTTCGGTACCGAGTCTTTTGCTGAAAGTCTGGTCCCTGTAAAAGACAGTCTGGAAGCGGCTTTGGCCATGCCGGAACAGTCAGCTCAGGCATGGCGCGAAGGCGTTGAAATTACGCTTAAACAGCTGGTGTCTGCCTTTGAACGGAATCTCATGAAGGAAGTTGCGCCTGCCGCTGGCGACAAATTTGACCCTAATGTGCATCAGGCCATTTCTTCAGTACCTTCAGAACACCCCGAAGGGTCGATTGTGCAAATGCTGCAAAAAGGCTACACCATCGCTGATCGCGTTCTGCGTCCGGCACTGGTTACCGTGTCGTCGGGTTCACAGGCCTGATTTTTATAGACATTCAGCAGTCAAGTATGGCCGCGGTGTTGCTTGGCAGAAAAAATTTGGGAAAGCTTCTTGAAATGGTTGCTACCAACCCCAATTAATCAGCAACACAGTTAATTCTTACCAAATTCAAATTTTTTCAGGGCTATCAATCATGGGCAAAATTATTGGCATCGACCTGGGTACTACCAACAGCTGCGTTGCAGTCATGGATGGTGGCAAGGTCAAAATCATTGAAAACGCAGAAGGCACACGTACAACGCCTTCCATCGTCGCTTACATGCAAGACGGCGAGATTCTGGTCGGAGCACCCGCCAAGCGCCAGGCTGTGACTAATCCTGCGAATACGCTGTATGCCGTCAAGCGCCTGATCGGTCGCAAATTTGACGAAAAAGCCGTTCAAAAAGATATCGACCTGATGCCTTATAAAATCGTCAAGGCCGACAACGGTGACGCATGGGTTGAGGCTCAAGGCAAGAAGCTGGCACCTCCACAGGTATCGGCCGATGTACTGCGCAAAATGAAGAAAACGGCTGAAGACTATCTAGGCGAAGAAGTGACCGAGGCCGTGATTACGGTGCCCGCTTACTTCAACGACAGCCAGCGTCAGGCAACCAAAGATGCCGGTCGCATTGCCGGTCTTGAAGTCAAACGCATCATCAATGAACCTACTGCAGCTGCACTGGCTTTCGGTCTCGACAAGTCTGAAAAAGGCGATCGCAAGATTGCTGTGTACGACCTGGGTGGTGGTACGTTCGATATCTCGATTATTGAAATTGCTGACCTCGACGGCGAGAAGCAATTTGAAGTGCTGTCAACTAACGGTGACACCTTCCTGGGTGGCGAAGACTTCGACCAGCGCATCATCGACTACATCATTGATGAATTCAAGAAAGAAAGTGGCGTTGATCTGTCGAAAGACGTCCTGGCGTTGCAGCGCCTGAAAGAAGCGGCTGAAAAAGCCAAAATTGAATTGTCTTCAACCCAGCAGACCGAAATCAAT
>CAYTSJ010000170.1:0-5183 GCA_964440385.1 uncultured Pusillimonas sp.
AGCCTCGACCGTACTGCTGTAGCGCCGGATGTAATAGCGCCAGGTCTTCTTGTTGGCAGTGACGGCTTCCGGCGCTTTGTAGGGCCGGGTTTGCCCGCCCGGCGCCCATAGCACGATCAACTTGCGATCTTCGACTTCCTCGATGCTCAACACCGGGAAGTACGGTGGCTGGATCAACTGGCAGTGTGCCAGCAGTTCCCGCTGGATTTTGTCGAGCTGGTTTTCGGCCAGCCCCACGGGCGGAAACACCGGCTGGCCGTTGGCATCACAATCCTGCCCGATCACCACATAACCGCCGCCGAGGTTTTCGAAGTCGTTGGCGAAGGCGCACAGGGTGCGGATAATCGGGTCAGGATTCCACCCGGTCTTGTATTCGATGCGCTCACCCTCAACGGTGCGTTGGCGCAGCAGGTCATTGAGATTGATAGGAAGCTTGGTGCTCATGCGGGGGCACCTCCAGCACACTTGGATTTGATGAACTCAAAAACCGGCTTGAATGCTTCAAAGTGTGCCCGATCCAATGTTGGAACGACGTCGTTGGCAAACTTGACCTTATCGCCTGAAAACTCAATGATCTGAGCGCCAGCGGATGCTGCCTTCCGTTGGAACCAAGTGCCGACCCATTCGTCTTTAAAGAAAAGTAGCTCAATGGATAAATGGGAATCCTGCCCTCGACCCCAAGGCTTTCCTGTGTCGTCGAGTACCTGCCGTTTGACGGCATCAACATTTGGCACCGGGAGAAGTGCTGCGTAATGATTTTGATGCCGAAGTCGCTTGACCAATCCCTTATGAGGGTCAGTCACCTCAGCATGGCATGCTTTAGAATCCAGGCCATTCCAATCATCGTAGGCCTCATCGAAATCGAACAAGGCAAACATCTTGCGATCGGGAAAGTTGACTCGAAGCTCATCTCTTGAAAAGAGGTTTCTAAGAAAAATGCGATCAAACGCATTCTGTATTGCAAATGGACATGGCTCCTCTGGGTAGAGTTTCAGCCATGCTGTCTCCAATATCTTTTCATCTGTCACACCTTCGGTAAATAAAACATCACCGGATGTGCTGCGGAGAAAATGATTGATGCTGAGCCGCGCCTCACTTTCAGAAAAAGTTATCAAGCCAGCAGACAGTGACTTGATAACATCTGCCTTGTTTACCTTGGTTAGCGCCACCTTTTCACCGTCAAACTCGAACAAATTGATAACGTTCTCGTTAGCGCAGGTAATTGTTGATGCGCTATGGCTGCTCACCAAAACGTGGCTGGTTTTCGCTGCCGCATCAGTGATGTCGAATACCTGCCGCAAAAACTCAAACTGCCATTCAGGGTGAAGAAAAGCATCCGGTTCATCCAGCAAAATCAGGCAATTGCGGTCTTTAAAGAGTTCGATAATAGAATATATGTAGACCGACTGAAATTGGCCGTCACTGAAATGGCTAATATTGGCCTCTATGCCAGAAGCAAGGCGAAGCGGTACAGAAACGCCGCCCAGCATTCCCAAGGTCTTCAAGTTATCAAACTGCCGGAACAATTCCTGCCATTTTCCGGCAAATTTCTCCTGCAGCTTGCTGATGGACAGGTATAAGATGTAACGATCCTCAGTAGGCAAATAACCCTCTGTCACCGTCAGCTTCTCTGTGTTGTCCCACACACAATCGCTCAAGATGCCGAGAAAATCCTTTGTAATGCCGAGTGGACGCCAATAACGGGAGGCGGCATCAACATTGTCGATGTCGTACTTTTCCTTCTCGCCACCTCGCGCGTAGTCCGGCCGCTGTAAATCAATCCTCAACACAGGCTCGGAAACGTCTGCAGTTCCAGGTTTTGTGATGCCAAGTCTATCGATTTTCAGCTTTTGTCGAATGAATGTGTGCGCTCTGCTATCTAAGGGCTGCACCAGCAATGCCGCCAATAGCAGTGCCTTGTATTCTTGGCCGATACCGAGGAAGCGACGGGAGTCCTCAAGATTGGCTCCTTTGATGCGCCCACGAAATTTCTCTTCGTAGTCGGCAATCAAGTCGGTAACAGTAGTGTTGTGGCCAGAGTAATAGATCAAGACGTTGTCGGGGAATGGTGTTTGCCCCAGCGTTTTGCGATCTTCGCCCTTGTTAATTCGCAGTTTTCCCGCCTTCCATTCGATTTCAGTCTCTTGCCCTTCGATTTCGTAACTCACGAGGTAATCGAAGGATATTTCATTCGCAGGGCGGCCAAATTGATCTAGATGCCGGAATATCTCAATCAGCGCCTCGAATAGATTCGACTTGCCGCTGCCGTTCTTTCCTACGAACACATCGATAAAGCTCGTGCCATCAAAACTCAACGTAAAATTCTTGAGATTCTTGTAGTTGCTAACAAAGAGTGATTTCAGGCGCATGACTGTTTTCTCACATCTTCACCATCAGGGAGCTCAACAACGCTGTCTGCTGGTTGGCGGCGGCGTCAATCTTCTCTTCCAATGCATTGCACATTTTCATCAGCTGATTGATCTTCACCACAATTCGGTGCTGTTCTTGAATCGGCGGGATCGGTATTGGGAGGCTCTTTAGAGTCTTTTGGTTAATTTTTGGCATCGTCCCCGACGTTCCGGATGCTCGCTCCCTGAGAAAGTTTCTTGCTGGCTCCGAACTCATCGCAAAGTACAGATAATCAGTGTCAAGCTCCGAGGACACACGGAGCTTCATCATCAAATCTGGATAGATGTAGCAGTTGGGTTCACCCCGATAAACAGCAGGTACGCCAACGTACTCCAGCGTATTTCCTCGTTGGACCAGAATGTCGCCGTCACGCAGCCAAAGGTCGGAATCAGACGAAATTTCGTCCGCGATAAATTTTGCGTGTTCGCCTTTAAATATGCCCGAAGTTGTCGCGCTGAGCGTTAGAGAGCGTACCGGAGTCTCGTAGTCAACCGCCCTGGGCGAGAATCCATTGGTTGGGCCAGACACAAGAAGGTCGCCGAGGCATCGCCATTCCCAGTTCCCAGGGATCTCGTAGCCTAATGGTTTGGGATCGCGAATCGGATTGGGTGACTCTTGAATTTTGAGGCGACGCCTTTCTGAAGCTACCTTGACTAAGGTGTCAGTTGCTGAACCATCCTTATCGTTTTGATCGGTTAACCTGCCCCGAACAGCAAGTTGCAGAATGGCCTTACGCAGTTCGGTGATATTTTCTTTTACTGAATATAGATCGCCGAAGTGTTGGGTGATAAAGGCCCACGCATCGTTGGGGCTGCGGTTGCCGGTGGTGTCGATCAGTTGCGAGAGCGCGGCGGCGTGTGTGGCCAAGCGCTTTTTTTCGCGTTCATTTCGCAGATTTTCCAGCGCGTCGCAACGCGCCATCAACCGGTCGATTTGGGCGACGATGCGATGTTGCTCGTCAAGCGGTGGAAGCGGGATTGGTATCTCGACAAACTTGGCAATGGAGACGCCGCCGATGATTCCAGTCATCGCGGCTGTGAACGATGCACGAAAGACTGGGGACAGATAAACATAAAGGATGAATCGCGACGGGATCTGCCCAAACAACTCATTGGCAAACAACTTGTTGCCAAAACAGATATCGCGATCGGTCAGACCACACTTTTTTCCCGCGCTGCCGCCTTCGGCACAAATCAGCACAGCGCCCTGGTGCGCGATCCTGAATTTTTCTTCATCCGGAGGAATGCAAATACCGTTGTCGTAGTCAAGCGGTTCGAAACCGTAGCCGACATCCTTGGTTGCTATGTAGGGCAACCCCTCGACGCCGGCATATTTCGATTCTTTTTCGGATGCATTGATGCTGTTGCCGTTGAAGATATTGCCAATTGCACCGAGTCGAACCCACTGCCACCCATGGGGCAAAGAGTAGGGTTCATCGCTGGCGGTGACCTCCGGCAAGGTTTTAGGCGCTTTGATCTTACGTTGTCTCACCAGCCGCTTCTTTTCGGCGTCAATGGACCTGAGCAGTTCGCTGGCCGGTGAGTCATTTGGATCTTGCGGCACCAGTTTTCCCTGCATCGCAAGCTTCAAAATCAGCTCGCGCAATCTCGGGATGCCATCGGGCGCGGCAAAGGCGGTTTCGAAATGCTGTTCTAGCAGATCGCGGGGTGCGTCAGTCATGCCTTGCCCCCGAGACACGCCATCAGCTCGGCTTTCAAAGCAGCCTGCGCTGTTTCGAGCTGGGTGACGATTCCCTGGTATTCGCGCATCAAGTCTTCTGGCTTGCCATGCTCAACTTCTACCAAGTGCGGGTTCTTGCCAACAGCATCCAGGTTGTAGTTTTTGTCGGCTATCTCTTTTGCAGAAACTTTCCATGCGTATTGCGTTGTCTTGCGACCTTTGCGGCTAGGGCCACCCCACCAGGCTTTTTCAAGGTCGAATTCTTCGATGGTTAGCGGCTTGGAGCGCGAATAGCTCTTGTAGCCTTCCGGGTATGGGTGCTCAAAGAACCAGACGTCTTTGGTGGGCTCGCCCTTCTCGAAAAACAGCACATTGGTGGCGATGCTGGTGTAGGGCGCGAACACGCCTTTGGGCAGGCGCACGATGGTGTGCAGATTGAACTCTTCGAGCAGTTCGCGCTTGAGCGTGGTCTTGGCACCCTCACCGAACAAGAAACCATCCGGCAGCACGACGGCGGCGCGGCCTGTGTCGTGCTTGAGCAGGTGCATGATCAGCGCCATGAACAGATCGGCGGTTTCGCGGGTCTGGTACTTGCGCGGGAAGTTATTCTCGATGCCATCTTCTTCCATGCCACCAAAGGGCGGATTGGTGAGGATGATGTCCACCCGATCCTTCGGGCCGTAGTCCTTGAGGGGGCGGCTCAGAGTATTGTCGTGCCGGATGTTGCTGGGCACATCAATGCCGTGCAGCATCAGGTTGGTCATGGCCAGCATGTGGGGTAGTGGCTTTTTCTCAACCCCGTGGATGCTGTCTTGCAGCGTGATGCGGTCAGCTGCTGTTTTGACCTGTGCCTTCAGGTGCTCGATGGTGCAGGTCAAAAAACCACCCGTGCCGCAGGCTGGGTCCAGCACGCTTTCGCCCAACTGCGGGTCAAGAATGTCCACCATAAACTGGGTGACGGCACGTGGCGTGTAGTACTCGCCTGCGTTGCCAGCCGACTGAAGATCGGCCAAAATTTTTTCGTAGATGTCGTTGAACAGGTGCCGGTCTGTGGAGGAGTTGAAATCGACATCGCTCTCAATGGTGTTGATGAC
>CAYTSJ010000171.1:0-5178 GCA_964440385.1 uncultured Pusillimonas sp.
GTTGGGGCCACGGTAACGACGACTTTGGGTTTGTTGCTCATGTTTCCTCCGTTGTAATTTTTCGATGCGACCTGCTGTGGCGCAGTCATCACAATAACGTCTACTGGAGGACTCAGTCTACAAATAGTCGCGACTATCCGGATAATGCCTTCTGACTATAGTTTCTATGTTATTTACGCATAACAAAGGCCCTGCGGGGCAGGGCCTTTGTTGTTGTGAAAACCGGCGTTTAACTTAACCGATTTTTTCACGCCACAGATCAAGCGCTTGCTGGACCGGACGATCAGAGAAGCTGAAAATCACGGCGTCATCGCCATCAATTTCAAAGTGGTACGGCATCCACGAAGGCACCGTGAACACATCTTTAGGCCCGAACTCGTAGGGTTTACCAGCAGTCACACAGCGGCCTTTGCCCTCAACCACGGTATAGACCGTGGAATCTGTCGAACGATAGGTTTTGCCCTTGAAGCCAGCAGGCATCAACTGCATGAACGTACCAATTGTTGGCATGGCCCAGCCGCCGGTGACCGGGTTGGTGTATTGCAGCTTGAATGCCCAGCAATCATGCATCGCACTGTGGCGCTTCATGGTTTCCAGCGCTTCGCGGGTGCGGTCATAGGGGTACCAGAACAGCGGCGACGTTTTCGAACGCGGCTTGAATTCCACAGGCTTCATGGTGTTGCCGAACTCGGCCAGATTCGTTGCACCGTCAGTACCGATGTCCTGGGATTCGGCTGTGGCGCGCTCCATGAACTGGGCATCAAACAATTCCACAATTGGCACATCAAGGCCATCCAGCCAGACCATCGGCGATGACGAAGGGTTGCCGTGATCGTGGAAAGACCAGGAAGGGGTAATGATGAAGTCACCGACGTTCATGGTGACCCGCTCGCCATCGACGGCCGTGTACCCGCCGCTACCCTCCATGATGAAACGCAATGCAGACTGCGAGTGACGGTGGGCGGCTGCGATTTCACCGGGCAAAATCAGCTGCAAACCGGCATACAAGCTGTGGGTGACACGAAGTTGGCCGCGCAGGCCCGGGTTTTCAAGCACCAACACACGGCGCTCGGCCTCTTTGGCCGTGATCAGGTCACCCGATTTTTCCAGCCAGGGGCGGCACAGATCCCATTTCCACAGATAGGGTACGCAAGGCGTAATCGGCTCTGGCGTGACCACGTTATGCAGAACCTCCCACAAGGGGCTCATGTTTTCGCTATCGATTTGCTGATAATAGGCTTCGCGCTGGGCTTTTACATCAGGGCTGTTAGGTGCTGACATCATCGTCTCCTGTTGATCGGTCCGGCCCTCATGACCGGCAGTAGGCGTAGTTTCTCTCGACCTCTTGTCCGTCGCAATAGTCCACATACGATATGTTTTATTGCATATTTAAATAACAGAGGCAATAATCAAATTAAATAACAAACTTATTCATTTAAGCAATAGCAATGATTCGACTTGACCTGTACGACCTGCTCCTGCTCAAAGAAATCCATACGGCACAAAGCATCAGCAAGGCCGTGACCCATGTCGGGCTTAGCCAACCTGCCATCAGCGTGCGTTTGGGGCATCTGCGTCAGCATTTTGGTGACGCCCTGTTCGTACGCACTTCAGGGGGCATGATGGCCACCCCGTTTCTGGAAAGCCTGTTGCCGCATATCGAGCAAGCCATCTTGCTGCTGAACACTGAAGGCAATCCGTACCGCTCCTTTGACCCGGCCAGCTCAACCCGACGCTTCAGACTGGGGCTCAGCCATATTGGTCAGCTGGTCATGTTGCCTGCCCTGATGGGCTCTTTGCGAGACATCGCGCCGAATATCAAAATCGACTCACATGACCTTGACGAACTGACGGCGAACCTGCTTGAGTCCGGCAAACTCGACCTGGCTATCGGTTATGCCACGGACCTGCAAACCGGGTTCTACCAACAACGCCTGTTCAGTGAAAACTACGTTTGCATTGTGCGGCCCGACCACCCTCGCATTCAGGGTAACTTGTCACGCGAGGCCTATCTGGCCGAAGCCCATCTGGCCCTGGATGCCCCGGGAACCGGGCACACCCGCCTTGAAAAAACCTTGTTTGAACAAGGGATTGATCGCAATGTCACCTTGCGGGTACCGTCTTACCTGGGCCTTGAAGCAATCATCAGCGCCTCGGACTTGCTGGCCATCGTCCCCGCCCGCCTGGGGCGCACCCTGGCACAACAAGGCAAAGCCCAAGCCCTTGAACTGCCCTTTGCCATCGAACCCTACGAAATCCGGCAGTACTGGCACGAGCGTTACCACCGTGACGCCGGCAATATGTGGTTGCGCAAGCAAGTGTTCGAACACCTGAGCAACCTGCCGGAAACGTTCTCGGGCATCTAAGGGACACGCTCGGTGGGTCATGCCCCTTGGCAAAGGCATTGAACCGTTTTTTATAACGGATATTAACGAAACTACCTGTATCGCTTTGCCAGAGGTCTCCTTAGAATAGCGCCCTGAAAGGAGACCCTCTATGACAATAAAACAAACAACAGTACCCCGATTCACCCGGCCCGAACGAGACCATACCCGTTTAACACGGGCCAAGGCCTGAATCATGCAAAACCTCATCATCCCTTCCAGCCCGCGACTTGCCATCACGGTCGCCGGGCAAGGGCCTCTGGTCATCATGGTTCACGGCCTGGGCGGTGACCGCAGCAGCTGGAGACAGCAAATCGCCGCCTTGCAAGACCGCTATACCGCCGTCAGCGTTGACCTTCGCGGATACGGTGACAGTGAGGATCCTCCGGGTCCCATCCAGTTCAAACAAGATTTCTGTGCCGACCTGGTCGCCGTCATGGATTATTTCCATGCACCCCGCGCCCACCTGGTGGGTCTGTCAATGGGCGGTCGGGTCGCTCGTACCACGGCGCTGCAAGTCCCCGAGCGCGTGGCATCCCTCACCCTGGCCAATACCAGCCCGGGATTCGATCACCTTGAGCCCGCCCAACTCGAAGCGTTTGTCACCGCTCGCAGCAGCGCCATCATCAATCACCAGCTGCCCCCCGGTTTCGGACACCGGCAAGCGCTGGGAATGATGGCCCCCGGTACGCCAGAGTCCATCCTTCAGACCATGGCCCAGGCTGTTGACCGACTTCGTGTCGACAACTACCTGAACACGCTCAGGGCCTCCACCCTGCACGACCGGGGCGATCGCCTGGAAGACATTGCCTGCCCGGTGCTGTTGATCACCAGTGATCTGGATACGGTTTACCCGGCGACCCTCACCGAATCGATGCTCGCCCGCATTCCCCAAGCCACACTGACACGCATCAGCGGGGCCGGTCACATCAGCAATCTAGAACAGCCCGAAGCATTCAACCGGGCACTTATTGAATTTCTTGACGCCCTGCCTCGCGAAGCCGATGCCCGGGCAACCGCATAGGAGACACCATGTATTTCAACTGGGAAGAATTTCCACTGATCAGCCCGGAGCACATCAAGGCTGCAGGTAAAGAAAAATCGCCAGTCGTCATTGTCGGTGCCGGTCCGGTAGGTCTGGCCATTGCGCTGGGGCTTTCGCAACATGAAGTGCCCAGCGTCATCCTTGAACGCCGCACCGCGATCTCGAAAGGCAGTCGTGCACTGGCCATGACCCGCCGTAGCCTGCAAATCCTTGATCAGCTGGGCATAGGTAAAGCCGTCATGGATATTGCCATGCCCTGGGGGGAAGGGTGGACCTATTACGGCAACGAGATGGTGCATTACATGAACATTGCACCGCCTCCCAACGAAAGACATGGCCAAACCAATCTGCAGCAATGCTGGATGGAGCAATTGTTGTTAAACCAAATAGCCAAAACACCGTTAGTTGAGGTGCGCTACGGCCATGAGGTCAGCCACCTTGAACCTAACGACCGGGGCGTTACGCTGCAGGTCCAGACCGCTGCCGGCACCTACACCGCCCACGCCGATTACCTGGTCGCCGCCGACGGCCCTCGTGGCGCGACCCGAAAACAGCTGGGGCTCGACTACGAAGGCACCTCGTACACCCAGCAATTTGTAATTAACGACATCATCTGCAAACTGCCGATTCCTGCCGGGCGCAGGCTGTATTTCAACCCGCCCTACCTGCCAGGCAAGGCCGTGCTGATGCATGGCGCGCCCTTCGACATGTGGCGTCTGGACTTCCAGTTACTCGACGGCCAGGATGCAGACGAAGAAATGCACGTCGACAAGGTCCACGCCCGCATCAAGGCCCACTTCGACATGATGGGTCTGCCCAACGTTGAATACGAGCTGGTACTGACGTCTATATACCGTACCAACGCACTGAGCCTGCCCACCTACAATCGCGGGCGTGTCTTGTTTGCCGGCGATGCCGCGCACCAGGTACCTATCTTCGGCGGACGTGGCGTCAACCACGGTTATGCCGATGCGCATAACCTGGCCTGGAAACTGGCCAGCGTTGTCAAAGGACGATCAAAACCCCGCCTGCTCGACACCTACACCCAAGAACGGCGTGGCGCGATTCTGGATACGCTGGCCGAACTGACCAAAACCACATTGTTCATCACCACCCCGTCACCCGGTATTTCGTTGATGCGCGAAGCCGTATTGTCGCTGTCGATCACCGAGAAATTCCTGAACAACCTGTTCGACCCGTACGCCTCGCCCCCCTACGAATACAAAGACAGTGCATTGAACGCGACACCGTTGAACGACACGCAGTTTGGCCCTGCGGCCGGTGTCGGTGCGATCCCGCCCGACGGGGTTACCAATGACAGCGGCGATCGCCTGTATGACCAGATCGGTCCCTGGTTCTCGGTCGTGTTGTTCAGCGACGATGCCCATACGGAAGCACAGGGCATCGCCACTGCCGTACACGCTGCGGACCCCAGCGCACGACTTCTGGTGCTACCCACCCAGTCTGATCTTGCCCGCCGCTTTGATGCACAACCCGGCACCACCTACCTGCTACGCCCCGACAACCGCGTCGCCGCCCGCTGGCGCCACGCTGACGCCAAAACTATCGTCAACGCACTGAACCATGCGGCCTGCGCCGTTTAAGGAGACCCCATGACTTTATCCCACAACGCCCCCAGCTTCCGGGAAGCTGATTTTGAAATCCTGGCCAACGCCATCGACAAAATCCCCCCGCAAAAACGCGAGCTGTTCCTGGCCAAACTGGCCATCTTGCTGATCGCCAACCACC
>CAYTSJ010000172.1:0-5157 GCA_964440385.1 uncultured Pusillimonas sp.
TGGTTGGCGCATGGCGCCATGGCCGTCATTATGGTACCCACACAGTGGATGGCGGCCTGGCCTTGGTCCAGTTTCACAGTGGCATCAGCACCGCTGGCGCTGACGATCTGGGCGCTGATCGGGTTGCTGATTGCGATTGGTCCCTATGGGTTGCCGATGCGCACCTTGGGGTGGTTTTTTATGGTTCCCGCACTAAGCTGGACACCGCCCCGTCTTGAACCCGGCCAATGGAGTCTGGCGGCTTTGGACGTGGGGCAGGGGAGCGCCCTGGTATTGCGCACATCAAACCATACACTGGTGTTTGATACCGGGGTCAGGCATGGCCCGGATTCTGATGAAGGGGCGCGCACTGTCTTGCCTTTCTTGCGGGCGATGGGTATTCGGGTTATCGATGTTCTGGTGCTTTCCCATTCTGATACCGACCATGCCGGGGGCGCGTTATCCCTTCTTAAGGCCTTGCCTGTCGGGCAATCCTATGCGTCGTTTGATCTTGAGGCCCATGTCAATAAAAGTCGTCGGCTTCTCGGTGATACCGTGCCTGTGCCAATGCCGCGGGCCATGACGACCTGCCAGTACGGTGTGCATTGGCAGGTCGATGACGTGATATTCGAGTTTTTGTGGCCTGTGAATCAACAAGCTGCCGGTGCTGCCACCCAGCCTGCCAAAGTGTCTTCAAAGTTGCGCAACAAATCGGCTTGTGTGTTGAGGGTGAGTGGCAAGCATCATAGCGTGCTGCTGACGGGAGACATTGGTGTTGCCGAGGAACGGCGACTGGTCGGGCGTGGGTTGCCCGACGTTGATGTCGTGATTGCGCCGCATCATGGTTCACGCTTCTCTTCTTCCGACAGCTTCGTCAAGGCGACCCGACCAACCCATGTAGTTTCCCAGAACGGGTGGTTGAACCGTTATGGCCACCCGGCACCGGCGGTAAAGCAGCGTTGGCAGGCGCAGGGGGCCACATTCTGGCGCACCGACTGGCATGGCGCCATTACCTTCGTGTCTGGCGAAAGCGGCCTGGAGATTCAATCTGAACGACTGGACAAGCCGCGGTATTGGCAGCGTCCACCTATTGTTTTTAATGCCGCAGATTCCCCGAACAAGCACGCTGATAAAATGAAAATTGAACTCACCACACATTGAGCCATGTCGAAAACCGCTTACCCCAACGCCGATTTGCATTGTCACTCTTCCTTTTCTGACGGCGTGCTTTCACCGTCTGAACTGGCCCAACGTGCCAGCCGGCAAGGGGTGCAGTTATGGTCATTGACAGATCACGACGAACTTGGCGGTCTGGCCCAGGCGGCACAAGCCGCCTCTGATTGTGATTTGCCGTTTATTGCCGGTGTTGAAATTTCGGTCTCATTTGCCCGAAATACAGTCCACATCGTTGGGTTGAACATTGATCCGACCCACCCTGTGCTGGTCAATGCGCTTGATGATTTACGCGGCTGGCGTGAAACCAGGGCCCAGGAAATGGGGCGGCGTCTGGCGGCATTGGGTTTTGAGGGCTGTTACGAAGGGGCACTGCAGTATGCCGATAACCCCGGCTTATTAAGCCGTACGCATTTTGCACGTTACATGGTCAGCCAGGGGTGGTGCAGCAACATGCAGACGGTATTCGATCGTTATCTGGGGGATGACAAGCCAGGCAATGTGCCTGGACGCTGGGCCAGTCTGGAAGATTCGGTGCGCTGGATCAGGGCGGCAGGTGGCGTTGCCGTCATCGCCCACCCGGGGCGCTACAAATTAACCGAACAGCAGTTCGATGCGCTGTACAGTACCTTTCGCGATGCGGGGGGTGTCGCCATTGAAGTCGTCACGGGTAGCCATCGCCCGGATCAGTATGCCGAATATGCATCAGTGGCCCGTTACTACGGTTTCGAGGCTTCGCGCGGTTCCGACTTTCACTCGCCAGAAGAAAACAGTATTGATTTAGGGGGGCTGCCCCCTTTGCCGTCAGGGCTGACCCCGGTGTGGTCAGACTGGCTTTAAACCTCAGTTGGCAATTTCCGGGGCGGTGACTGTGGCCCAACGGTGCTGCAGCCTTTGTGGCAAATGTTAACGAACATGGTTATTGCCGAAAACGCTCATGTAGGTTGGGTAGAAGCTGCAGTACAGCAAGGCCGCAACCAGCAGGTTGACAGGCATCATTAGCAGTTGGGCCACCTCAAGGCTCAGGCCCAACGTAATCAGAAAACTGTCAAGCAATTGGGTAGCCATGAAAATGGCCGCCCAACTTGCCCCATACACCAAGAAGGGCCATTTGTTACGCCAGCAGGCCACCATGGAAAAAAACAGCGCCTGACTCATTTTGATGCCATGCCAACCCACCAGGGCTGGGGCATGCCAGAACAGGGCTGAAATGATCACATAGATGACGGCAAAGGTAAAGAATGGCCCTTGCACGGCATCAACCAGTGCTTTGGCGTCAATTTGCCCGTTGCTGTCAACGGCTTGCATCAGGGTGTCCAGAAACGGCAGGGTGGCAACCAGCCCGCCCAGCAAGCAGCAGGCCAGGTAAGCCAACCCCAGTCTGAACAGACCTTTGCGCGCCACAGCGTTGCGCAGGGGTTCAAGCCACATGCCCGGCATGATTTGCCGACCCTGTTCGATATTCCGGCAGGCATTCAGGGTGATGAAGGTCAGCGCCGGCATTGCGGCAATCAGGGCCATCTGGCCCAGTAACGGGATCAGGTAAGTCAGGGTAATCAGCAGCCCGGTGACCAGGCTCCAGAAAAACATCGCCATAGGCTGGCGCCTGAATAGTCGGATGCCTTCATTGATCCACTGCCATCCGGCTGAAAAAGGCAAAATCGCCGCTTGCATGGGTATCAGTTCCTGAAATTAAAAAACGTAGGTGAAACAAAACGTTTGTGGTTGCCGGGCCGGGACTTCAGGGTAGACGATGAGGCAAGGTGCTGCGTCGTGCCCGTAAAACCCGCTCGAAGTGGGTGGGGTCGTGGGGCGTGAGGGTTTGCGCCGGGCGCGGCAGGAAAAAGTCAAATAACCTTGACACCCAGAAGCGCAACGCGGCTGCTTGAAGAATAAGCGGCCAGGCTTCACGTTCGGGATCGGTAAAGGGTCGAACGGCCGCATAGGCCGACAGCCAGGCATCGAGCTTTTCGAGGTCAAATCTACCGTCTTGGCGGTGGATGCACCAATCGTTCACGCTGACGGCAACATCAAATAACCACGTGTCGCAGCCTGCAAAATAAAAGTCGATGAAGCCGCCCATGACGGGTTGGGTTTGGCTGCCATCAAATAGCACATTGTCGCGGAACAAGTCGCAGTGGGCAGGGCCATGAGGCAGTTCGGCATAAACGGCAGATTGTGCAAACCGTGTTTGTTCGCCGAGCACGGTTTGAATCAATGTGGCCTGATCTTCATTAAGAAAGGGAAGAACCTGAGGAATAGTGCTTTGCCACCACGACAGCCCGCGCAGGTTCGGCTGCTGAATGTGAAACGATTTGGCCGCCAGATGCGTGCGTGCCAGGGTTTCACCTGCCAGCGCGCAGTGTTTTGCAGTGGGTTCCGGTTCGTAGCTGCCTTTGAGCCGCGTAACAATGGCGCAGGGTTTGCCGTGCAGGCTGCCAATACGTTGACCATCGCAATCGGTCTGGGGTTCGGGCACAGGAATGCCAGCCTCGGCCAGATGATGCATGAGTTCAATATAGAAAGGCAGTTGTTCGAAGGTCAGAACTTCGAAGATCGTGAGCACGTATTCGCCGCGCGTGGTCGTCAGAAAATAGTTGGTGTTTTCAATGCCGGCAGTGATGCCCTTCAGGGAAACAAGCTCACCCAATGCATAACGGGTTAGCAGGGTGTGTGCATCGGTATCGGAAACTGGGGTGAAAACGGCCATGGCGCGAATGAAGGTTAGCAGATCATCAACAAACGACCGATTTTAGTCTACGACGCGAAAGCGTGCGGCGCAGGCAAGTTAAAATTTTGGCATAACCAGATATGGATAAATTTGTGACTGACTTAAAAGCAGCTCCCCGACGCGGTGACGATGGCTGGCGCTTGTGCGTGGCCCCCATGATTGACGTGACTGATCGTTATTGCCGCTATTTTCACCGTTTGTTGGCCCCCAAGGCCCGGTTGTATACCGAGATGATTACCACAGGGGCCATCGACCACGGTCAGTTACCGCGGCTGCTGGATTTTGATGTGGCCGAGCATCCCGTGGCGTTACAACTGGGCGGCAGCGAGCCTGATGCGCTGGCGCGTAGTGCCAAAATCGGCGAGCAGTGGGGCTACGATGAAATTAACCTGAATTGCGGTTGTCCTTCAGATCGCGTACAAAAGGGCGCTTTTGGGGCCTGCCTGATGGCCGAGCCGGGGTTGGTGGCCGATGCCGTGAAGGCGATGCAAGATATGGTTTGCGTTCCGGTGACGGTGAAGCACCGGCTAGGTCTGGACTACAACGAGTCGTATGACTTTGTGCGTGATTTTGTCGGTGCTATTTACGACACGGGTTGCCGGGTTTTTATCGTTCATGCACGCAACGCCGTGCTGAAGGGACTGAGCCCCAAAGACAACCGTGAAATTCCACCGCTGCGTTATGACGTAGCAGCGCGTCTGCGGGCCGATTTTCCCGAGGCTGTTGTTGTGCTCAATGGGGGCATTGCAACGGCCGATTCTGCAGTGTCACTAATGAACGAGTTTGACGGGGTGATGCTGGGTCGTGCCGCCTGGCATGACCCCGGGGTGTTGTCTGAAATTAGTCGGCAGTGCTGGCCCGATGACCTGCCAGGGTCTGAAGACGAGATACTGGAACACTTCACCAGATATGCTGCCCGTCAGGTTGAGCGAGGCGTGCCGCTTCGTATTGTGGTCAAACCGTTACTGGGTTGGCTGAATGGCCGGCCTGGTGCCCGATTGTGGCGAAGAATGTTGTCAGACCCGGCGGTATTGAACCAGAACCGGGCCGCCGCCATCAAACAAGCCTATGCGCTGGTTCGGTAGCATCAGGGCTTTTCGTCTTCGGGTTCTTCCTGACCCTCAGGCCAGTCGCGAATATAGGCCTTGAGCATTTTGTTTTCGAATTTCTGGGCCGCCACGATGGCCTGCGCCATATCGTAAAACGAGATGACGCCCTGCAAAACAGGGCCGTCCATGACGGGCATGTAGCGGGCGTGTTTGTCGAGCATCAGG
>CAYTSJ010000173.1:0-5155 GCA_964440385.1 uncultured Pusillimonas sp.
CCGATACCGGTATCGTGGGCGGCTTCGATCAGGCACTGAGCCAACAGACCTGGGTCGTGGTAAGGCAAGCCACCGATGTCGTGGTGGATGTAATGAAATTCGCATACCGACGTGTAGCCGGCTTCCAGCATTTCCGCGTATAGCTGACTTGCTACCGCTTTAAGCAGTTCGGGGGTTATTTTCTGCGCAAAGGCGTACATTAAGGTACGCCAGCTCCAAAAACTGTCTTCAGAGGCCGACCGGTATTCGGTCAAGCCGGCCATCGCTCGTTGAAATGCATGAGAATGCAGATTGGGCATGCCGGGCAGCAAGAGATTGACTGTGGGCCAGGCGTTAGTATTTTCCGCGTTATCTTTTGATACCCTGGTCAGCAGCCCTGAGTCATTCCATTCAAGAACGACGTTGTCGGCCCAGCCCCCAGGTAATAATGCTGTTTTTGCAAACAAGCCAGTTATCAAGGCGTTTCTCCGTACATAGTGCAACAAGATCAGGGCGCGGGTCTGCCCGGTTCACTGACGTTGATATGAGCCACAAGCATCAGTACTTCAGGGGAAGCCGGTGTCAATGAGACAGTTCCGGCAGTGGCGGGCAAGCGCAGGTAATCAAAGGGCCCCAGAGTCACGGTTTCATGGGTTGCGCCTTGCCCGTGTGAGGTCAGTTGCCACTGCCCCTTAAGGCCCATCATCCAGCAGGTCACGTCTGCAGCCATCAGGAGATCAAAAGCGTCGGATTTTGCCTGAATATGACCGTGGACGAGATCTCGACGCATCATCAGGTTCAGGTCTTGTACCGGGCCTGCCCCAAGGGTAGCGTGCACCGGTTGTTCACCCTGGAACGCATACGGGCTAGCATACTGAAGCTCCTGGCGATCACCCTGATGAAAGTTCAATGTGACGTCAGTACCCTTTACCAGGGTGATGATACGGTCAATGCCTGAAAACGCTGAAAAATCACCGTTCTGTCTGATGTCAGCCAAACTGACGCGCCAAAGGAAGTTATCGTAACTGGCCCCTGCAGGATAAATGTCGATTTCCCGCGTTTGTCCCTGGCCGTTACGCCAGGGTACGGGAACGATTTGCTTGACGTGGACGACGTGCATTACTTGATCATGGGTAACTTCAGACCGTGTTTTTTGGCGCAGGCAATCGCCAATTCATAGCCTGCGTCGGCATGCCGCATGACGCCCGAACCGCAGTCATTGATCAAGACTCGGGCAAGACGTTTTTCGGCAGCGTCGGAACCGTCAGCCACAATCACCATGCCAGAGTGCTGAGAGTAGCCCATGCCTACGCCCCCACCATGGTGGAGTGATACCCAGCTGGCGCCGCCGGCGGTGTTCAGCAAGGCATTGAGCAAGGGCCAGTCAGAGACCGCGTCGGTACCGTCGCGCATGCTTTCGGTTTCGCGGTTCGGGCTGGAGACCGAGCCTGTATCCAGGTGATCGCGACCGATGACAATCGGGGCTTTGAGTTCGCCCTTGCGGACCATTTCGTTGAAGGCCAGACCGGCGATATGGCGCTCACCCAGACCGAGCCAGCAAATACGCGCAGGCAAACCCTGAAAGGCAATGCGCTCTTTGGCCATATCGAGCCAGTGGCAAACGGCTTTATTGTGTGGGAACAGTTCTTTGAGTTTGGCGTCTGTTTTGTAGATATCTTCAGGATCACCAGAAAGGGCTACCCAGCGGAAAGGACCTTTACCTTCGCAAAACAGCGGCCGGATATAAGCGGGTACAAAACCGGGAAAGTCAAAAGCGTTGCGGACCCCCGCATCGAAGGCGACTTGACGGATGTTATTTCCGTAATCGACCGTCGGAATCCCCATGTCATGGAAATCAAGCAGTGCCTTCACATGGTCGGCACATGACAGCCTTGCTTGTCGCACCAGTTCAGCGTGTTGCGAAGCGTCTTTACGGGCGGCTTTCCATTGTTCAACGGTCCAGCCCTTGGGCAGGTAGCCATTGATCAGATCGTGTGCCGAGGTTTGATCAGTGACCAGATCAGGTTTGATACCGCCCGCTTTGGCGCGACGCACCAGTTCTGGCAAGAGTTCGGCCGCATTGCCCAGCAGGGCAATGGACACAGCTTCCTTGCGCTGGGTGTGGTGCTTGATCAAGGCCAGCGCATCGTCCAGGTCTTTAGCCTGTTTATCAACATAGCGGGTGCGCAACCGAAAGTCGATGCTGCTCTGCTGGCATTCGATATTCAAGGAGGCTGCACCGGCCAGTGTGGCGGCCAGGGGTTGTGCGCCGCCCATGCCGCCTAAACCTGCGGTCAAGATCCAGCGTCCGGACCAGTCACCGTTGAAGTGCTGTCGGCCTGCTTCAACAAAAGTTTCGTAAGTGCCTTGAACAATGCCCTGACTACCGATGTAAATCCAGCTGCCAGCCGTCATTTGACCGTACATGAACAGACCTTGGCGGTCGAGTTCATTAAAGTGTTCCCAGGTGGCCCATTTAGGGACCAGATTGGAATTGGCGATGAGCACGCGCGGTGCATCTGGGTGGGTCTTGAAGACACCGACAGGTTTGCCGGACTGGATCAGCAAAGATTCATCTTCTTCCAGCTCACGCAGTGAGGCCAGGATCTGGTCATAACACTCCCAGTTACGGGCTGCCCGGCCGATACCGCCGTAAACCACCAGATGTTTGGGGTTTTCAGCGACCTCAGCGTCCAGATTGTTCTGGATCATGCGGTAGGCAGCTTCAGTGACCCAGCTTTTGCAGGTTTTTTCACTGCCGCGTGGCGCACGGATCGAGCGGCTGGCATCAAAACGGGGATCAGTAAGCGTTTGGTTTTCTTTCGGGTTGTTCACGAGAGTATTCCTTCAGCAAAAGAGGGATAACGACAGGTAGTGTTGGAGCTGCAAGTGTTAATGCAGACCCAGATAGGCAGAGGCGAGGTCTGGGTCTTTAGCGGCGGCTTGGGCAGTCCCTTGCCATACCGCCTGCCCAGACTCAAGGACGCAAATATCATCGGCAATGGTTAAAACGCGATCGGTGTTTTGTTCGACCAGCAAGATCGCCATGCCTTTATGCTTCAGGGCATCCAGAGCGCGGTAACACAAGTCGATCACTTTGGGCATTAACCCTAATGACAGCTCGTCGATCATGATTACTTTGGGGCGCGTCATCAGGGCGCGTCCGATGGCCAGCATTTGCTGTTCGCCGCCCGACAGATTGCCCGCCAAAGAAGTCAGACGCTCGCCTAATCTGGGAAACAAGGAGAGCACGTAGTCGCGGTCTTCAATGAAATCAGACTTGGGCTGTATCATTCCGCCTACCCGCAGGTTGTCTTCAACGCTCAGGTCTTTGAACAGGCGTCGCCCCTCGGGTGAAATGGCCAGACCACGCTTGACGCGTTCGTAGGCGGGTAGGTGGCTTATGTCTTCGTTGTTGAAAATAATTTGCCCCCGGTTCAGGTGGACGTGACCCGCCAGGCACATCAGGGTGGAGGATTTGCCGGCCCCGTTGGCCCCCAGCAGGCCCGTGATGGTGCCAGGGCGCAATGACAAGGAAATGCCATGGACGGCTTCGAAAGCCCCGTAACCGCAAGAGAGATCTTTGATATCAAGCATGGACTTCTCCGGGAGTAACTGGTGCCGCTTGCTCCGAACTCTCGGCCCCGAGGTAGGCCGCACGAACATTGGCTTGCTGCATGACGGTTCGTGGTTCACCACTGGCAATTTTCCGCCCGTTATCCAGAACGACGAGACGTTGGCAAATGCGCATCACTTCACTTAGATTGTGTTCAATAAGAATGAGCGTCACCCCTTGACGGTTGATCTTGGCAATGGTGTCCGCCAGGGTGTGTGCTTCTTTTGAGTTCAGCCCGGCGAGGGGCTCGTCAAGCAGAAGCAGCTCAGGATCAAGGGCCAGTGCGCGCGCCATTTCCAAGCGCTTCAAAACACCTAGAGGCTGAATGCCAGGCATTTGATCTGCCAGATGGGCAATGCCGACGCGTTCGAGCATGCCGAGCGCCCGGGTGCGTTCGGCTTCTGCAGAGACGTGTAAAAGGGCTTTCAGGGGTGAGCGGGTATAGTGATTTCCTGCGGCTAAAGCTACATTATCTAGAATGGAAATGTCGCGGAAGGGTTTGACCAGTTGCTGCGATAGTGACATCCGTTTACGGATGCGTTCATGAATGGGCAGGTGGGTGATGTCAACGCCATTCAAAACGATCTGACCGGCAGTAGGTTTAACCACGCCAGTGATACTGCGCATCATCGTTGTTTTGCCTGCGCCATTAGGGCCAATCAAGCCCAGTAACTCGCCACGATCGACGTTAAACGAGACGTCATCCACCGCGACCAGACCGCCGAACTGAACCGTCACACCAGAGACTGTGAGCAAATAGGGCGATGGTGTCATGCGGTTTCTCCGGCAGATTTACGGGTGCGGCTAATTGCAGCGCGTACCATGCCTGCAACGCCATTGGGCGAGAAACGCATCATGAGAAAGAGCAAGCCGCCATAAACGAATAACTTGTAGTCGCCGATGACCTGGAACCATGCCGGTAACGCTGAAAGCAGAGCAGCACCGAAGATAACGCCGGGTACAGAACCGATACCGCCGAACACGACCATGGACAAAACGGTGACCGATTCAATAAATCCGAAACTGTCGGGGCCCACGAAGCTGAAGTGCTGCGCGTAAAGCCCCCCGGCAAGGCCGGCCAGGGCAGTACCCATTGCAAAAGCAGCCAGTTTGTAGCTGGGCACATTAATGCCAAGCACGCGCATGGTGTCTTCATCTTCGGCAATGCCGTTGAAGACTCGACCCATCCAGGATTTTTTGATGTAAATGCAGAATGCAGCGACCAGTGCCGCCAGGACAATGGCAAACACCATAAACTCAGGCTTTGTAAGACCGGATGACGGGAAGCCTGACAAGCCCATTTCACCACCTAGCCAGTCTTGTTGACGGACAATGCCAACGAAAAGGAACACGACTCCCATGGTCGTAATGGCCAGGAAGTCGTGGCGTACTCTGAGGCTGGCCAGTCCGACAATGGCGCCGACCAGCCCCGCGAGCAACATGGCGATCGGAAGCGTGGCCAGAAAAGGAACGCCGGCGTCACACAGCATGACCGAGGTATAGGCGCCGAGTCCCAGGAACGCTGAGTGCCCCAGACTGATTTGTCCGCAAAAGCCGGTG
>CAYTSJ010000174.1:0-5143 GCA_964440385.1 uncultured Pusillimonas sp.
ACCGACACTACCGGACGTCTGCAAAGCACCGATGGCGCCGAACCCGCCGCTTCAGGGCTTGAATACCTTGGCACCCTGATCGAAACGCATTTTGGTGCGGCAAACCCGATGCTGCTTCAGCGCATCGACAGCCTGTTGCAAGGCCACCGAGCCCGAAGCCTGGCCACCCCAAGTCGACGTCGCCTCAAGAATTTGCTCCCCGCCGTCATTGAAACCGCTGCAAAAAGCGACAACCCCGAACAAACCGCCATCAGACTGCTGGATCTGATTGAACATATTTCCCAGCGCAGCCCTTACATGGCCTTGCTGGCCGAATACCCTGAAATTCTGGCGCGCGTCGCCCGCATTGTCGGCGCCAGCCCATGGGCGGCACAATACTTGCGACAATACCCCTTACTGCTTGACAGCCTGATCGAATGGCACTCGCTCATGGCGCCACCTGACTTCGCAGAGGTCGCGCAATCGATGCGCAACGAACTGGATGCCTGTGTTCTACCTTCCGGTCAGGCCGATGTAGAACAACAGATGAACCTCATGCGTGACGTTCAACGTCAGGTCAGCTTCCAGCTACTGGCCCAGGATCTGGCGGGTGTGCTGGGTGTCGAGGCACTGGCAGACCAGTTATCGGCCTTGGCTGACACCTTGCTGACCGAGACCATTCACCGGGTCTGGCCGCTGGTCCAGCCCAAAGGGCAACCCGCAGACAGCATTCCCGCACCCCGCTTTGCCGTGATTGCCTATGGTCGGCTGGGCGGCAAGGAAATCGGTTACGCCTCCGACCTGGATCTGGTCTTCGTCTTTGATGACCCGCGTGAAGATGCCGCTGAAATTTATACCCGGCTCGGACGACGGATGTCCTCGTGGTTGTCGACCATGACCTCGTCGGGTCGTTTATATGAAATTGACCTTCGGCTGCGACCCGATGGCGAGGCCGGCGTACTGGCCGTTTCACTGGATGCCTTCGAAGAATACCAGTTGACCCACGCCTGGCCATGGGAGCACCAGGCCATCACGCGCGCACGATTTGCGGCCGGTGATGCCCGTGTCGGACAGCGCTTTGAAACCATACGCGAAAAAATATTACTGTTACCGCGCGACCCCGCCACCCTGCGCACGGAAGTGAAGAACATGCGCGAAAAAATGGCAGCAGGCCATCCCAATAAAACGGCAAGCTTTGATCTCAAGCATGACAAGGGGGGTATGGTCGATATCGAGTTCATCACACAATACCTGGTGCTGTCACATGCAAAACAACACCCGCAACTGGTGAGCAACCTGGGCAATATTGCATTGCTGGGGTTAGCAGCACAGGTTGACCTTATTCCTGCCGAGCTGGCGCATCAGGTCGCCAACGCCTATCGTGAATACCGAAAAGCACAGCATGCCTTACGACTGCAGGGGGAAGATATTGCCAGGGTTCCCCCAGATCAATTCGCCCATGAACGTGAAGCCGTCAACCTGCTTTGGAATACCGTGCTGGAAGATTAAAATACCAACCTGACCATGTCGGGTAATACCACGACACATAGCAAAAGCCCAGCCTACCGAATATCATTGCCATGACCAAGCCTGCCACGACCGACATCAAACGCCCCACCCTTCAATTGCCTGACTCACGCAAGAAGGTTTTGCTGCATTCATGTTGCGCGCCCTGTTCGGGCGAAGTCATGGAAGCCATGACGGCGTCGGGCATTGACTACACCATCTATTTTTACAACCCGAATATCCACCCCGACCGCGAGTACGAAATCCGTAAAAACGAGAACATCCGTTTCGCCGAAGAGCACGGCATCAAGTTCATTGATGCCGACTATGACCGCGACAACTGGTTTGAACGCGTCAGGGGTATGGAAAACGAACCTGAACGTGGTGCCCGTTGCACTGAATGCTTCGACATGCGCTTTGAACGCACGGCGCTGTATGCGCACGAAAACGGCTACGACACCATTACCAGCTCGTTGGGCATTTCCCGATGGAAAGACATGAACCAGATCAACGGTTGTGGCGAACGCGCCGCAGCACGTTACCCCGATCTGGTTTACTGGACCTACAACTGGCGCAAAGGGGGTGGTTCAGCCCGCATGATTGAAATCAGCAAACGCGAAAACTTCTACCAGCAAGAATATTGCGGCTGTATTTATTCACTGCGCGACACGAATCGCCATCGTCGCGCACAAGGTCGGGCACCGATTGAAATTGGTGTCAAGTTTTACGGCCAGGAAGAAACTCTTTAAATACCCAAAGTGCCAGACGGGGAAACCCGCCCGGCACTTGAGGTAAAGACGCTTTCAGCCCGATTACTGTAACGTACGTTCGAACACGAACTTGTCATCTTGCCAATCGACCGGAATAACGTCTTTCGGGCCAAACCGGCCTTCAAGCACCAGCCTGGCCACCGGGTTTTCAATGTGCTGTTGAATGGCGCGCTTTAACGGCCGGGCACCAAAGACCGGGTCAAAACCTGCACGCGCCAACTGGGCCAACGCACTGTCAGAGACCTCAAGACGCATTTCTTGCTGTGCAAGACGCTGTTGCAGGCGCTGAATCTGAATTGAGGCAATCGATTCAATATGTTTGGCTTCCAGACCATGGAACACCACGACCTCATCAATCCGGTTGAGGAATTCAGGGCGGAATGATGTCTTCAGTTCTTCCCAGACCACTTCCTTGATAACGTCGTAAGGTTGGCCCGCCATGCTCTGGATATGTTGCGAACCCAGGTTGGAGGTCATGACCACCACCGTATTACGGAAATCAACGGTGCGACCCTGACCATCGGTCAGTCGGCCATCATCCAGCACCTGCAACAGAACGTTGAAAACGTCAGGGTGTGCTTTCTCAACCTCGTCAAGCAGAATCACGCTGTAGGGTTTGCGACGCACCGCCTCGGTTAAATACCCCCCTTCTTCGTAACCCACGTACCCCGGAGGCGCACCAATCAGACGGGCCACCGAATGCTTCTCCATGAACTCACTCATGTCGATACGAATGAGGTGTTCTTCAGAGTCAAACAAGAAGTCGGCCAGCGCCTTGGTCAGTTCGGTCTTACCGACACCCGTTGGCCCCAGGAACAGGAAAGAACCATACGGGCGGCCCGGATCGGACAAGCCGGCACGCGAGCGACGGATGGCGTCAGCCACCAGACTGACCGCTTCATCCTGGCCCACCACCCGACGATGCAAGTGATTTTCCATGCCCAGCAACTTGGCACGCTCGCCTTGCATCATTTTGGACACCGGGATGCCGGTAGCACGAGCCACGACCTCGGCAATTTCTTCAGCACCGACTTGCGTACGCAACAATCGCGGTTTGTCAGTCTCGGCAGGCTTAGTGCCATTGCCATTGCCACTGGCCTCGGCGGCTTTCAAACGCGCTTCAAGCTCGGGCAACTTGCCATATTGCAGCTCGGCCAGCTTGTCGAACTGCCCTTTACGCTGCAATTCGGCCATCTCGGCACGGGTTCGTTCGATTTCTTCCTTGACGGACTGGGAACCTTGCACCGCTGCCTTTTCAGCTTTCCAGACTTCTTCGAAGTCGTTGTACTCGCGCTGCAGCTTTTCAAGCTCGTCTTCAATGGCCTTAAGACGACGCAACGAGCCTTCATCGGTTTCTTTCTTGACGGCTTCTCGCTCGATCTTGAGCTGGATGATGCGGCGATCAAGCTTGTCCATGACTTCTGGCTTGGAATCAATTTCCATGCGAATCCGCGCTGCAGCTTCGTCGATGAGGTCAATAGCCTTATCGGGCAAGAAACGGTCGGTAATGTAACGATGGGATAGCTCAGCCGCCGCGACGATAGCAGGGTCGGTAATCGCCACGCCATGGTGAAGCTCATAGCGTTCTTGCAAACCACGCAAAATCGCAATTGTTGATTCAACATCGGGTTCATCCACCAGAACCTTCTGGAATCGGCGTTCAAGCGCAGCATCTTTCTCGATGTACTTGCGATACTCGTCAAGCGTAGTCGCCCCGATGCAATGCAGTTCGCCGCGTGACAATGCCGGCTTGAGCATATTGCCCGCATCCATGGCCCCTTCGGCTTTGCCCGCACCCACCATGGTGTGGATTTCGTCAATGAACACAATGATGCCACCCTGGTCTTGCGACAACTCTTTAAGAACAGCCTTCAGACGCTCTTCAAATTCGCCTCGATACTTGGCTCCGGCCAGCAAGGCCGCCAGATCAAGCGACAACACGCGCTTGCCTTTCAGGGTTTCCGGAACTTCGTTGTTGATGATACGTTGTGCAAGACCTTCAACAATGGCGGTTTTACCTACGCCTGGCTCACCAATCAGCACCGGGTTATTTTTGGTGCGGCGTTGCAAAATCTGGATGGCACGGCGAATTTCATCATCACGACCAATCACAGGGTCAAGCTTACCAGCACGGGCTCGCTCTGTCAGGTCAGTTGTGTATTTTTTCAGCGCTTCACGATTCGATTCGCCTTCAGCATCGGAGACATTAGCCCCGCCCCGCACTGCCTCGATGGCGGCCTCAAGCGGTTTACGCTGCAAGCCCGCTTCACGCAGCAAGCGGCCGGCCTCGCCTTTGTCATCGGCCAAAGCCAGCAAGAAAAGCTCGCTGGCAATGTAAGTATCGCCCCGGTTCGCAGCTTCTTTGTCCGTCAGCGCCAACGCTGATTGCAGATCGCGCCCGACCTGAATGTTGCCGCCTGCCCCCCGTACCTGAGGTAAGGCCTTGATGGCACTGTTCAGGCTGGCAGTCAGCTTGTTGGTCGCTACTCCTGCACGTGCCAATAAACTGCCTGTCCCGCTATCGGCATCGGCCAGCAACGCCGCCAGTACGTGAACAGGCTCGATGTATTGGTTGTCGTTTTGCACAGCCAGGCTCTGGGCATCGGCAATAGCCTGCTGAAATTTGGTGGTCAGTTTGTCGAATCGCATGGTCGCCTTTCAATATCTGGAATGAGCAAAGCTCGGATGAACAATAGATAAGGCCAGCTGAAACAATTTCAAGATGTGAAATTGAATCCTCAAGATCGGTTTTCCATTATGACGCTTTTAAAACCACCGAGTCCATAGTACCGAAGACGAGGTCACAGAACTAACTTATGCGAAAGGTTTAAAGAAGACCCCCATCTAAACCGCGACAAACGACCTGAAAACCCACTTTCCCTTCATCG